>JANXWT010000487.1 GCA_025351035.1 Opitutia bacterium
CTGCTGTTCAGGCCCATCGCCCGTTGCAACAGGTGTGTGAAGGGAGCGCATCTCAGTTCGCCCGGGTCGTAACGCCAGGCGATGCGCAGGCTGCGGGTTTCCTCATCAATCCAATCGGCATCACAACTGACGACATCATGACTATCGTCGCAAGCCGGTGCAAGGCGTTCGACGAACATGGGTCCGACAAGGTCATCAGCATCGTGAAAATGTATCCACTCGGTCCCGGCGGCGGCGGCGAGCTGATTGCGCGCATGCGCGACCCCCCGGTTCGGATTGCCGGTGATGATTTCGAGGCCGAGTCCGCGGGCGATGGCGACGGTGTCGTCCGTGCTGCCGTCGTCATAGCAGAGTATGGCGGTGAATGGCTTGGTCAGTGCCCGAACACTCTCCATCAGCCGCGGCAGGTAAGACGCGGCGTTGTAGCAGGGAATGAGCAGCGTGATTGACGGAGGAGGGTTGATAAGCAGGTGCTGGCAGTCGGGACGATACGCCTGTCGAATTGATCAGGAGAAAACCCGCGGGCCGTGCTGGAGGTGATGTTGAATGGCCCGTTCAAAGGCGGCCTCGTGGAGCGGGCCGACTGTCTCGGGTGAATAATTGGCCAACACCCGCGCGCGTGCCCGGCTGGCCATGGCCGCTGCACCCGCAGGATCATGCACGAGGCGCGTCACGGCACCGGCGAGCGCGGCGGCATTGCCGGCCGGAACAATCAGGCCGGCGTCGTCGGCCAGCATTTCGCTCATGCCACCCGAGGAGCTGCCGATGATGGCCCGGGCGGCCGACATGGATTCGAGGCAGGTGTTGGGGAAGTTGTCGAAGAGCGAGGGGAACACGCAGGCATTGGCCTCCGCCAGCAGCGCGGGCAGGCCGGCGGTGGGCACGAAGCCGCGCCATTGCACGCGGTCGCCCCAGCGCGCCAGCTTGGGGCGCAGCCAGGTTTCAGTGTCGAGGTAGCGGCACACGGTGCCCGCTCGCCACGCGGCCCACGTGCAGACAGCGACCGGCGACGGGTTGGACGGGCCGGCGATGATGAGGCGGATGTCAGGGTGTCGTGCGAGAAATTCATTCGCGGCTTCGACGAGGATATGAACACCTTTGAACGTGCGCACTCCGCCGTAAAATAGTAGGGTGCGGACAGACCCGGTGGGCGGTAAAGCGAGCAATGCGGGGTGAGGGGCATGTGGCAGTGGCACGGCGGAAATATTTTCCGGCGCAAGCCGCCAGTCGGCGAGCAACCGGGCGCGTAACGCGCGTGACGGCGAAGCCACGTGATCAGCGGCGTGCGCCACGGCGCATTCCGGATCGTTTTGCCAGCGGTAGCCGCCACGGTGGGTGAGATTTACGCCAATCGACTCGCGAGCTTGCGTCCACGGTGTGGTGCCAAGGGCGACGCCGGCCAGCAGGCGCAGACTCATAAGCAGCCGCGCGCGGTGCGGCCAGGTGCAGCGATCGATTTCGCGGGCAAGATAGAGCGGAGTGTGCGTGCGCACGAGCACGGGCAGCGCGGGCAGCGCGCGCACGAGGCCGGAGCCTTCGGAGTAGAGCTCGGGAACTTCCGCGGCATCGAACGGCGCGACCGCGTGCGTGCGCATCACGTGCTCCGTCACACGCGCGCCAAACTCGCGGCGTTCGGGGCAGAGGATGCGTTCGATGGTCAGGCCTTCGTCGGAGGTGGTCTCCGTGCGTTCGGCGGAACCGGCGAAGACGGTGACGTCGTGTCCACGCGCGCGGAACATGTGCGCGGCCTGATGCGTGTAGTTGCCGATGCCGCCGGTGTAGAGCGGAGGATATTCCCAACTGATGAAGGCGAGACGCACTAATCGGCCTCAGTTTTTCCCGTTTCGGGTCCGCTGCAAGAACTCAAGCAAGACGGGAGGCAACAATCTCCCGAGAAAATAATTGAGATTTTTTGCATTGGGCGCTCGCAAGCCTGCATAGTCGACTAGCTCTGGGGGCGCAAGCTGCCTTGAGATCAATGACTCGATGCACCAAGGATAACTAAGTGACCGCAACACATTATAGAGCGCGCAGTTCGGGCAATTTTGCAACCGTGAGCGGATGGCATTGCGAAGGTCCAACTGAATTTCTTCGGATCGGCTGAGAAGAAGTTCAGTCGTTGAACCAAGATATCGATACACTTCCGGGTCCGTAAACCGATTGACGTCTTGGCCAGGATGGCGGCGGATGAAGGCTTCGGGTAGCGGACCAAAGATGATTGGTCCGCTACGGACTAATTCGAGTGTCAATAGGCGATCAACATCGAAAGGATTGCCTAACTGATAAACCGCTGCGGCCTTTTTATAGACATGAGCACGGGCCACTAGAGTGGAGAAACGTCCCGGCGTGCCCCAGAGACTGCTTAGGATGATTTCAGGAGTCTGCAGCAGCCAGTCATTCGTCAGTTTCGGGAATAGCGCTCCGAACCACCACATCAAATTGGAATCACACTCGAGTTCGGAGGATTCACTCTCGACTGTGAAGAAGCCCGAATAGCTCGCCGCTGCTTCCGGATGGTGTTCTAATCTTTCCAGTGAGGCCGCGAGGTGCTGGGGCGCCCACCAATCGTCATCGTGTAGAATCGCAATGAAGCCATCCGGAGGAAGGGCATCCGTTAAGACCGAGGCGTGGGAGAGCGCTGGGAGTATAGGCTCACGAAGCACGTAGTCTATCGGCAGACGGCCGGTAAATTCTGTGGCCACGGCGCGTGAGGCAGGGTCGCCAGCATTTTCTGAAACGAGCACATGAGTGATCCGCGCGGCAGCGCTCTGCGCAGCAATACTCTCCAACGCGGTGCGCAAAAACGCAGGCCGGCCAGTCGTGGGAACGAGGACGGTTACGGTTTCAGCCGCCATGACTGAGAAGGATGCTTGATTCCCAAGCCAATCGTGGACGGACGCAGCCGTTGATCACACCGCCATATTCTTCCCGGCCGAAGCCAGTTTCTTGGACCGTGAACGACACGGCTTCGTGAATGTGAACTTGAATGTTGGTCACGTCAGTGAGCAAAATAACGCTCACATTGTAGAGGCCGTCGTTGAGGAAATTGCCGGGGATCGTGACGCGGTGACGATAAGTGCCGGGCTCCAGATCCCGGCTCAACGGGGCAGAGCATAGCACCCAGACGCCCTGCTTGTCGAAGAGGTGGATGCTAGAAACGGCATTTCTGCGAGCACCCAAAACGGAGAAATCGAACTCAATGACCACGTCGCGATCAATGGGCACGTCGGCCATTATGCGGCCCTCGGAAACGATACGCGTGGCGTGCAGGCGGAGGCGGTCGTTGCCTGCTATTTTATCGTCCGCGGGCCACGAGATTTCGGCGGCGGTAGGCGGACCTGTCTGGATGTAGGTGCTCACGACGTGACTAGCAGGGCCATCTGCGAGCACCGATCCGTGTCCAAGGAGGATGGCGCGTGAGCACAGGTTGGCGACTACACCCATATTGTGGCTGACGAGAAGGACGGTGCGTCCTTCTCGGTCAGACGCGTCCTTCATTTTGCCGAGGCATTTTTTCTGGAACTGCGCGTCGCCGACGGCGAGCACCTCGTCCACGACGAGGATATCCGTCTCCAGGTTCGCGGCGACGGCGAAGGCGAGGCGCACATACATGCCCGAGCTGTAATACTTCACCGGCGTGTCGAGAAATTTTCCGATCTCGGAGAACTCCACGATCTCGTCGAGCTTGCGCGCGATCTCGTGGCGTCGCATACCGAGGATGGAACCGTTGAGAAAAATATTTTCCCGGCCCGTCAGCTCGCGGTGGAAGCCGGTGC
>JANXWT010000495.1 GCA_025351035.1 Opitutia bacterium
CACTCCTCATCGCGGAACGAATCGCAGTCGACTTGCGGAGCCTTCCGGGCGTCGGGCACATTCTCATCACGGTGGCGGAGAGATTTCTACCGGCGTGCCGTCCGGGAGGAATGGCATGTCTTCTTCGGGAACGATCTTGGCAACCACGCCCTTGTTGCCGTGACGGCCGGCCATCTTGTCGCCGACTTCGAGTTTCTGCTTTGTCGCGATGTAAACCTTGACTTGCTTGATAGCGCCATCGGCCGAGCCTTCGCCCGCCTCGATGGAACCGATCTTACGTTCGCGGTCGCTCTCAAGCTCGTCGAACTTCGTCTGGTAGCTGCCGATGATCTCCATGATCTTGATCCGAACCGGTGAAGGATCGATCTGGACGTGCTTGGAGACGGCGGCGAGTTTGCGGAGGAGCGTCTTGGTGATCTTGCGGTTCGCCGGGATGATGATTTCGCCGGACTCGCCGTTGATCACGTCGAGCGGAATCTTTTCGCCGAGAAGGATGTTCGAGAGCGCTTCGGTCAAACCCTCGCGGAGTTTGTCCATCTGCGTCTTATACTCTTCCTGAATCTGCTTGGCCTGGCGGCGGCGATCGGACGGGGAGAGTTTTTCCTCCTGGTTGTCGATGCGCGAGGAAACCTTCACATCCATGATGATGCCGGTGACGCCGGACGGGACGATGAGCGACGTGTCCTTCACGTCGGCGGCCTTCTCGCCGAAGATCGCGCGGAGGAGCTTTTCCTCGGGCGCGAGCTCGGTCTCGGACTTCGGGGTGATTTTGCCGACGAGGATGTCGCCGGGCTTCACTTCCGCTCCGATGCGGATAACGCCGTTATGGTCGAGGTGCTTGAGGGCCTCCTCGCCGACGTTGGGAATATCACGCGTGATCTCCTCCGGCCCGAGCTTGGTGTCGCGGGCGGTAACTTCGAATTCCTGCACGTGAATCGAAGTGAAAATGTCGTCCTTCAACGCCTTTTCTGAAATGAGGATCGCATCCTCGAAGTTGTAACCATTCCACGGCATGAACGCCACGAGGACGTTCCGGCCGAGGGCGAGTTCACCGCGATCAGTTGAAGGACCGTCGGCGATCACTTCATCCTTCTTGATCTTCTGGCCCTTCTTGACGATCGGCCGCTGGCTGAAGCAGGTGCCGGCGTTCGAGCGCATGAATTTGCGGAGCTCGTAATGATAGACGTGATTCTTCGGATCGTGCTTCAGGCTGCGGGGCAACTCGCCGTCCTTGGTGACGATGATACGCTTCGCGTCAACCGAGGCGACGATGCCGGATTCTTCGGCGACTACGACGGTCTTCGAATCGCGGGCGAGACGGCCCTCGAGACCGGTGCCGACGAACGGTGCCTCGGTCTGGAGCAGCGGCACGCCCTGGCGCTGCATGTTCGAGCCCATCAACGCGCGGTTGGCGTCGTCGTGCTCGAGGAACGGGATCAAACCGGCGGCGACGGACACGACCTGCTTGGGCGAGACGTCCATCAGGTCAACTTCGTCGGCGGAGACTTCAAGGAAGTTGCCGGAGTTACGTGCGGTGACCTTGCCGATGAAATTACCTTTCTCGTCAACCTCGGCGTTAGCCTGCGCGATGGTCTTGCCTTCTTCTTGGTCCGCGGTGAGGTAGACAACCTTGTCGGTCACGCGGCCCTTTTCCTTCTCGACGATGCGATAAGGTGACTCGATGAAACCGAATTCGTTGACGCGGGCGTAGGTGGAGAGGGAGTTGATGAGGCCGATGTTCGGACCTTCCGGGGTCTCGATGGGGCAGATGCGGCCGTAGTGCGACGGGTGCACGTCGCGGACTTCAAAGCCGGCGCGCTCGCGATTGAGACCGCCCGGCCCGAGAGCGGACAGCCGGCGCTTGTGCGTGAGCTCGGCCAGAGGATTGATCTGATCCATGAACTGCGACAGTTGGCTGCGCGCGAAGAAATCGCGAATGACGGTCGTCAACGCCTTCGGGTTGATCAGCTTTTGCGGCGTGATCGAGTCAACGCTCTGGTCATAGAGGGTCATGCGCTCGCGCACGAGACGCTCGGTGCGGCTGAGGCCGACGCGGCACTGGTTGGCCAGCAGCTCGCCGACGGTGCGGACGCGGCGGGAGCCGAGGTGATCGATGTCGTCGACGATGCCGTCGCTCTTTTTCAGACGGACGAGATATTTGGTGGCGGCGACGATGTCGCCGCTGTCAAGGATGCGGTTCTCGAGGTCGATCTTGAGATCGAGCTTCTGGTTGATCTTGTAACGGCCGACACGGCCGAGGTCGTAGCGCTTCGGATCGAAGAACAGGCGCTTGAGCAAGGCCTTGGCGTTGGCGGTGGTCGGTGGCTCACCGGGGCGCAGTTTCTTATAAACTTCCTTGAGGGCTTCCTCCTCGTTGCGGGTTGGATCCTTCTTGAGCGCGCGGATGATCGCGCCTTCGTCGGCCGTGGTGTCGATGACACGCATCGACTTGATGTCGTGCTTCTCGAAAGTGCGGACGATGGCCTTGGTGAGCGGCTCGAAAGCGCGGGCGAGCACGACGCCCTTCTGGGCGTCGATCACGTCTTCGACCAGCACAAGCGTGGAGACGTTCTCTAGGTCGAGAGCCTTGTTCACCTTCAGGTCCTGAATCGTGTAGAACAGATTGAGGATATCGAGATCGTTGCTGAAGCCGATGGAACGGAGCAGTGTCGTGATGAGAAATTTGCGGCGGCGGCGGCGGCGGTCGAGATAGACGTAGAGCAGGTCGTTGTTGTCGAACTGCACCTCAAGCCAAGTGCCGCGATCAGGGATGATGCGGAAGGAGTGGAGCAGTTTGCCGTTCGGGTGCGTGGCGACTTCGAAGCAGATGCCGGGCGAACGGTGAAGCTGGGAGACGACGACGCGCTCGGCGCCGTTGATGATGAACGAGCCGCGCTCGGTCACCATCGGAATGTCGCCCATGAAAATTTCCTCGTCCTTGATGAAGTCTTCCTCACGGAGGCGCAGCTTCACGTAGAGCGGGACGGCGTAGGTGGTGCCTTCGCGGAGACACTCGATCTCGGAGCTCTTGGGCTCGCCAATCGTGTAGGACACGTATTCGAGCACGAGGCGCTCGTCGTAGGACGTGATGGGGAAGACTTCGCGGAAGACGGCCTCGAGGCCGAAGGGCTTGCGCTGCTTCTCGGGAGTGTCCTTCTGGAGATACTCGAGATAGGAGCTGATTTGCAGCTCGATCAGGTTCGGAGGCTGAATGACTTCGCGGAGTTTGCCGAAGTTAATGCGTTCGGTATGAGTGCGGTCGGCCATGGAATTTCCCGTTTGGTTGTGAGTCGAAAGAAAGGTGCGGAACTCAGTTGCTCAGCGTTGAACAACCGGCAGTGGCGCGCTTGGGCTCAAGGCCGCGGAGCGCAAAAAGAACGAATGAAAGAAAGCCGAAAGACAGGCCGCGGTTGGACACGGCCTGTCTCGGTGATTTCGAAAGAAAAAAGAACGGTTGCGACAATGGCTGGTTATTTGACCTGCACTTTGGCGCCGGCGGCCTCGAGCTTCTTCTTGATCTCTTCGGCTTCGGCCTTGTTGACGCCTTCCTTGACGGGCTTGGGCGCACCTTCGACGAGGTCCTTGGCTTCCTTGAGACCTAGGCCGGTGATGGCGCGGACTTCCTTGATCGCGCCGATCTTGTTGGCACCGGCCTCGAGGAGGACGACGGTGAACTCGGTCTGCTCTTCGGCGGCGGGGCCGGCGGCGGCGACCGCGACGGCGGGGCCGGCGGCAGCGGCGGCGGAAACGCCCCACTTGGCTTCGAGCTCTTTGACGAGGCTGGCGAGATCGAGGATAGACTGGCTGGAAAGCCACTCGATGACTTGGTCTTTGGTGATGTTGCTCATATTGGACTCCTGAAGTGGTTAGCGGTCTCGGTTGGTGAGACGCGTTTAAGGGACGTATCCCCTAGCCGGCTTCTTTGGATTTTTGCTTCCCGGCTTGCGCCGAAAAATTGTTGGGTTGGGTGATGGGTGGTTAGGCGGCCGGAACAGCGGGCTGCTCCTTCTTGACCTTGGCATCAAGCACGCGGACGAAGGCCGCGCCCTGCATCGTGAGCATGCCGAGGAGCATCGAGCGCAGGACGTCGAACGACGGGAGGTCGGCCAGTTTCGAGAGGTCGGCGGCATTCATCAACTTCTTGTCGAGCACACCCACCTTGACTTCGAGTTTCTGTTTCTCCTCGACGAATTTCTTGAGGACCTTCGCAACGCCGGCGGGATTCTTGCCTCCGACGACGAGGGCCGTTTGGCCGACGAGCGACTTGTCCATGTCGGGCAAACCCATCGCCTTCGCGGCGACGCGGAAGGAGCTGTTCTTGACGACATGGAACTCGGCCTTCTCGGGCGCGAGGCGCTTGCGCAGCTCGGCAACGTCGGCGACGTTGATCTTGGTGAAATTGGTCAGGATGACGTAGTCGGACTTTTTGAGGTGCCCGCTGACTTCATCGATCAGGTATTTTTTTTCAGCTCTCATGGTAGCGGCCTCTTAGTATTTGGAGAATTCAGTGGAAGCGATTTTCACGCCGGGGCTCATCGAAGAGGAGATGGTCACGCTCTTAATGTAGTGGCCTTTGAACGCGGCCGGCTTGGCCTTGCCCACGGCCTCGAGGACCGAGGAGGCGTTCTCGAGGATCTGTTCGACGGTGAAGGAACGCTTGCCGACGCCGACGCCGATGTTGGCGGTCTTGTCGACTTTGAATTCCACGCGGCCGGCCTTGACGGCTTTGATGCCGGCGGCGATGTCGTCGGTCACGGTGCCAGACTTCGGGTTCGGCATCAGTCCCTTCGGACCGAGAATACGTGCCAGTGAGCGGACGGACTTCATGGCCTCCGTGGTCGCGATGGCGACGTCGAAATCGAGCCAGCCTTCATTGACTTTGGCCATCATGTCGGCGAGGCCGGCGAAGTCAGCCCCCGCGGCAAGCGCCTTCGCGGTGTCGTCGGTGAAAACGAGCACGCGGACTTTCTTGCCGGAACCGTTGGGCAGCGGCGTCGTGCCGCGCACCATCTGGTCGCCCTGCGCCGGGTCGACGCCGAGGCGGAAGGACAGCTCGACAGTCTCGTCGAACTTGGCCTTCGGGAATTTTGTGAGGATCTCGACCGCTTCCTTGAGCGGATAGTCCTTGGTGAGGTCAGCAGCCTGGAGTGCGCTGCGGAATCGCTTGCTGTGTTTGACGGGCATTGGGTCTCCTTGCGGTGCGAACGTCCCCGATGGGACTCCCGCGGTGAGGGTTGTGGGTGGTAAAAATCAGTCGACGACTTCGATGCCCATGTTGCGGGCGGTGCCGGCGATCATGCGGATGGCGGCTTCCTCGCTGTTGGCGTTGAGGTCGGCTTTCTTGAGCTTGATGATCTCGATGATCTGTTTCTTCGTGACCTTGCCGACCTTGTCGGAGTTGGGCTTGGCGGAACCGGTTGCGATGCCGGCGGCCTTCTTCAGGAGCACAGCGGCCGGGGGCGATTTGCAGATGAAGCTGAAGGATTTGTCCGAGAACACCGTGATGACAACCGGGATGATCATGCCGGCCTGGTCCTTGGTCTTCGCGTTGAATTCCTTGCAAAAGCCCATGATATTGACGCCTTGGGCGCCAAGGGCGGGACCGACCGGGGGAGCGGGATTGGCCGCGCCGGCGGGGAGTTGGAGACGAACGTAGCCTTGAATCTTTTTGGCCATGGGAAGGGTGGTAATTGAATGGTTGGGCGCTGGGCGGCGGATCAGCTTTCAGAAGCCCGCTGGACCTGCCAGTATTCGAGTTCGACGGGCGTGAAGCGCCCGAAAATGGAAACGGAAATCTTGAGCTTGCCGCGCGCGGGATCGACCTCGTCGATGCGACCGTTGAGGTTTAGGAACGGGCCGTCGGTAATCTTTACTTCCTCCCCGACGTCAAACGTGACCTTCGGGATTTCCTTGCCCGTGGCGGCCTCGAGGCGCGCCTTGATCTCGTCGATTTCCGTTTGGCGCAGCGCGGCGGGATGATCGCCACCGACAAAGCCGATGACTCCGCCGGCGTCCTTCACGAAGTAGAATGGTTTGATGATCACCTTCTTCTCCTCGTCGTAGAGGCGCAGGTTGATGAAAACGTAGCCCGGGTAAAGTTTGCGGACCTTCGTTGACTTTTTCCCTCCCTTCACTACGGAGACGATCTCGGTCGGCAGGAGCACTTCCGCGATGTAGTCGTCGAGTTCCTCAGCCTTCTTGAATTTCTCGATGTAGGTTCTCACCTTGTTCTCCTGACCGGAGAGCGTGTGCAAGGCGAACCACTGGGCGCCGGTTGGCGTGCTGGTCTGGGCGGACATCAGGTTGGTGCGTTAGCTGACCCAGGAAGTGAACAAGTCCACGACTTGATACAGGGAGAAATCGGTAATGCTGGTGAATACGCCGAGCAAGAAGCAGGCGACAATCACGACGATCGTGGAATCCTTGAGTTCGCCGCGAGTCGGCCAGCTGGCTTTCTGCAACTCGCCGACGAGTTCGCTGAAGAAAATACGGGCACTGCGGAAGGGATTGGCCATTGTGTGGGACTGGGAGGAGGAGGTGGCAGGGGCGGAGGGAATCGAACCCCCAACCAACGGTTTTGGAGACCGCTACTCTACCAATTGAGCTACACCCCTGTGGTTATTTCTTTTAGACGACACAGCCGGAGCTCCCCAAAGGAACCCCGGCAGCGTCGTGCTGAAGGTTATGGGACGCTTATTCGATGACCTCGGTGACACGACCGGCACCGATGGTGCGGCCACCTTCACGGATCGCGAAGCGCTGGAAGTTCTCCATGGCGATCGGAGCGATCAGATCGATCTCGATGGTGATGTTGTCGCCAGGCATGACCATTTCGACACCCTTCGGGAGATGGGCGATGCCGGTCACGTCCGTCGTGCGGAAGTAGAACTGTGGACGATAGCCGTCGAAGAACGGCGTGTGGCGGCCGCCCTCGTCTTTCGAGAGGACGTAGATTTCAGCCTTCGCCTTCTTGTGCGGCTTGATGGACTTCGGAGCGGCGATGACTTGACCGCGCTGGATGCCATCCTTGTCGATACCGCGAAGGAGGATACCGACGTTATCGCCAGCCTGACCCTGATCGAGCAACTTGCGGAACATTTCGATGCCGGTCACGACGGTCTGGGTCGTGTCCTTAAGGCCGACAATCTCGACGGGCTCGTTGATTTTGCAAATGCCACGCTCGATACGTCCGGTCGCGACGGTGCCACGACCGGTGATCGAGAAAACGTCCTCGACAGACATCAGGAAAGGCTTGTCCATCTCGCGCTGCGGCTCGGCGATCTCGGAGTCGATCGCTTCCATCAGGTCCTGAATCGCCTTCTCCCCCTCGGGCTTGCCTTCAAGCGCCGCGGTGGCGGATCCACGGATGATCTTGGCGGTCTTGCCGTCAAATTTGTATTTAGTGAGAAGATCGCGAATTTCTTCTTCGACGAGCTCGAGCAGCTCCGGGTCGTCGATGAGGTCGACCTTGTTCAGGAAAGCCACGAGCTTCGGCACGCCGACCTGATAAGCCAGGAGAATGTGCTCGCGGG
>JANXWT010000025.1 GCA_025351035.1 Opitutia bacterium
GCCGCGCAGCGCGTAGGTGTAGCTCGTGCCGGCGATGGATTTCGCCGCGGCTTCGAGTTGGTAACGGTGGAGAAGATAGATCGGAACGAGCGTCTCCTCGATGGTCGCGAGCGGCTGGCCTGGTTTGATGACGTTCTCGCCGAAGCGCGCGAGCGCCGCGGCGCGGATGCCGAGCAGGCGCTGGAGTTCGTCGACAGCGTTGACGCCGTTGTCCCACAGGTGCACCTGCGGATGCGAGCTGCCGGCGGGACGCGCGTCCTGATCGGTGAGATAGGTGATGCCGCGAGCGCGTGCATCGCCGAGGATTTTGCTCAACGCGGCGGGCTTGTCGGTGCCTTTCGGAAACTGGCGGTAACCGAACTCGATGGTGACTTTGTCCCACTCGCCGATGCCGGTCGCGTAGGCGTGGCTGAGATCGAGCGTGCCGTCGGCGCGCAGCGCGATCAGCGGATGCGGATAATCCATGACCGACGAGCGGTCGGCGGTGCTCGAGATGTAATTGTGGTTGAGGCCGAGCGTGTGGCCGACCTCGTGCGCGGCGAGTTGCCGCATGCGCGCGAGCGCCATCTCGCGCATCTCGGGCGAGGCGGGTTTGCCCGTCTCGTAGGGCGCGAGCAGCCCCTCGGCGATCAGGTAATCCTGCCGCACGCGCAGCGAGCCGAGCGTGACGTGGCCCTTGATGATTTCGCCCGTGCGAGGGTCGGTGATGGCGGCGCCGTAGGACCAACCGCGCGTGAAACGGTGCACCCACTGGATGACGTTGTAGCGCGCGTCCATCGGGTCGGCGTCGTCGGGCAGCAGCTCGACGCGGAAGGCGTTGACGTAGCCCGCGGCCTCGAACGCCTGGTTCCACCAACGCGCGCCGTCGAGCAACGCGCTGCGCACCGGCTCGGGCGTCGCGGGGTCGAGGTAGTAGACGATGGGCTTCACCGCCTCGCTGCGCGCGGCCGCCGGATCTTTTTTCTCCAGACGGTGCCGCGTGATGAACTGCTGGCGCACACCGTCGCCGAGCGGCGCGGAGTAGTCGGCGTAGCCGAGCGGGAAATAACCGGCGCGCGGATCGAAGGCGCGCGGCGCGTAGCCGGGGCCGGGCAACTGCACGAACGAGTGCCGCAGCCGCACCGTGAGCGCCGTCGGGTCGGGCGCGACATCGCGCACCCACGTGCCGGGCTCGCTGCCGGTGAAGGTCTGCATAACCTCGACCTCGGTGTTCTGCGGGAAATTTTTCGTCATCGGCAGGTGAAACGCGCTGCGCTGCGCGTCGAGCGAGTAGCTGCCCTGTTTCGTGGACTTGAGCACGCCGGCGACATCGTGGGCGTCGCGCAGGAAGAACGCCGTGGCGTCGACGAGCACGCGGCCGTTCTCCTCCGCCGCGACGTCGAAGCCGCCGATCACCGACTGCGCGAACGAGTCAGCCACGGCGCGTTTCTCGAGAGCGGTCCCCTGCTCCGCGCGGAAACCGAGGTTGGGCGCCACGAGCAGCACGCGCGGACCGCTGCGGGTGAAATGCACGACGCGCTCGCGGCCGAGCTGGCCGCGGTCGAGCCCGATGTCGTTCGAGCCGAGCCCGGCCGGCAGCGAATCGATGTAGAGGAAATCCGTGTCGAGCCGCGGAATCTCGAGCCACATCTTGCCGGCCTTGTCGTCCCAGTAGAGAGGGAAGAAACCCGGCAGCGCTTTCATCTTCGCGACCTTCTCGGTGATCGTGGCCGTCGCGGCCGGATCGGCGGGCGGCTTGTGTTTGGCGCAGGAAGCAAAGGTGCCGGCGACGACAGCGGCCAGCAGGATCGGGAGGAGACGTGGTTTCATGGGAAAATGGGAAGTTTTTCGGCGCGACGTTCATTTCAACTGGTCGTCGGCGAGACCGACTTTGCGCAGCAACGCATCCCAACGCGGATCGGAATACATCTCAGACAGAAGGTAATGGCCGTTGCGCATCCAGGAGACGCTCGGATCGCGGGACGCGCGCGAATGCTCCAAGGCGGCGAACGCGCGCTCCTTGTCGCCCAATCCCGCGCTGATCCACGCGATGCTTGTCTGCAGGTCCGCGGCGTCGGGGTTGGCCTGCGCCAAAACTTCGAGTTGGTCGAGGCACTGGCGCGCCGCCGCGGTCTGGCCGCGGTCGATGGCGAGCAAGCCCATGGCGCTGATCCGCTCGATCGGACTGGCTTCCAGCGCGATTTCCTTCTCGGCCTCGTCGTAGCGCTTTTGCTTCATCAGGCTCCACCCCAGAACCGAATGATAACTGACGCCACCCGGGGCGAGTTGCAGCGCGCGGCGGGCAGCCCGTTCCGCCTCGGCCCAGTTGTGGTTGAAATAAAACATGAGCCCGAGGTCGATGTGCGGACCGGCGTTGAGCGGATCGAGTTGGGCGGCCTGCTGCCCGAGCTGGAAGGCCTCGGCTGCTTTGCCGACGTTGAAGAGCAAGACGGCCGCGCCGGCCAATGTCTCCGCGTGGTTGGGCCGGAGCTGGAGCGCGCGACGGAAAGCCTGCTCGGCGCCGCGCCAATTCCACTCGGCGGTGCGCAAAATCCAACCGAGGGCGACGAGCATGTCGGGCGAATCGGGCTCGAGCGCCTGCGCCTTGTCGATCGCCGCCCGGGCCGCCGGCCACGCCAGCCGAGTCGGAACACCGCCCCACCGGCCGAGCCGCGTGTGCGTGCTGGCCAACTGCACCCAGACGGCCGCAAATTTCGGATCGATGGCCACGGCCCGCTCCAAATGCGTGACCGCTTCCCTGAGGTCCGGCATCGTGGCCTTCGCGAACAGCGCCTTGCCCGTGAGATATTCCTGATAAGCTTCGAGGTCGACCGTCGCCCGCGCGGCCGCCATGCCCATCTTCAGTTCGAGATTCTTCGCGATGAGCCCGGCGATCTCGTCCTGCACGGCAAAGACATCCTTGAGGTCGCGCGTGAAAGTCTCGCTCCACACATGGAAACCGTCGGCCGCCTTGATGAGCTGCGCGGTGATGCGGACTTTGTCGCCCGCCTTGCGCACGCTGCCTTCGACGACGTAAGCCACGCCGAGTTGCTGCGCGATTTCCGGAATCGGCGTATCCTTGCCCTTGAAGTGAAAGGACGACGTGCGCGCCGTGACCTTTAGCCCGGGCACCTTCGCCAGCACGTTGAGCAGTTCCTCGCTGATGCCATCGGAAAAATATTCGTTGCCCTTGTCGTCGGAGAGATTCGCGAACGCCAGCACGGCGACGGACTTTTCATCCACCTTGACCGCAGCGGTGTCGGCCGGGTCGGATTTGCCCGAAGCGTTTGTCTTCTCGCGCATCTCAACTTCGGCGATGATGCGCGCGAATTCCGGATCGCCACGCAGCGGATCGTAGAGCGGATCGAGCCGCAGAATGGCTGATGGGAAAATTACGGGCCACCTCCCGTCGTTCTTGATGAAATTGTCGATCGAGCGGAGCGCTTCAGCTTTGCGGCCGAGAGTAATGAGGTAACGACTCGCATCCTGCTGCATGCCGGTCATCCGGGCGAAATTGGCGCCGACAAGCTGAAGCAGCAACGCATACTGACTCTCGGCTTTGTCGCGCTGGCCGAGCTTGCCGAGTAACAGCACGCGGGCCCCCAGCGTGACCGCATTCTTGGGCTGCTCCACGAGCCGCTCGTCAACGAGCGCAAGTGCAGTTTGCCATTCGAGCGCGGCGGCGGCGGCGCGACCGGCGAGTTGGTGCGCGTCGCCGACCAACATTCCCTTGGGCCCTGAATACCAACTGTCGCTGAGCCAGTCGCGCGGCACGCCCTGCAGCCAGGCGATGGCTTGGTCGGGGTTGCGGGCGAACATTTCCGTAATGTAAGCGAAGATCGCCGCACGATCCTCGTGCATGACGGACGGGGCAATTTGCTCGATGATTTTGCGCGCCCCGGCGAGGTCGCCCCGCAGGGTCGTCTTATACCAGACGCTCATGAGGAGCGCGCTGGAAAATGGCTTCTGCGCGATCGCAGCTTCAATCGCCTTTTCGGCTTCATTGGCCCGACCGGAAAACCAGTAGCCCTGGCTCAGGCTGTAAAGCGCCAGCGGATCACCTCCCGGCAGCGCGGCAGACTCCCGGTAAATGGGCTCCGCCTCAGCGACCCGGCCCAGTCGGTCCAAGGTTGTCGCAAGCGCGCGCAACACACGCTGCTCCGTGGGACGCTCCCGGCGCAGTTCGCGCAACTGCCGTTCGCGCTCCTCGCCCTCGCGACCGGTAGGGGCCAGCAGGAAGGCCTGGGCAAAACGCGCCTCGAACGACTTCGGATCGAGCCGGATCGCGCGTTGCACGGCCACGCGCGCCGCATCGCGCCGCATAGGGGTATTGTCCCAGCCGCGCTGGATGAAGCGCTCGTGCAACTGCGCCTCGGCGGCGCACACCTCGCCGTCGGTCGCGTCCTTCACCTTGGCCTGCGCGATCAACTCCTCCGCGAGCTTGTAATCCTCGCGCGTGGCTTCGAGCGAATCGAATATCGCACGCGTCTTGTCGGCGAGCTGGCGCGCCTCGGAAGGCGGCATGGCGGTGGGCTTCGGCGGGGGTGATGTCACGACCGGAATGGGCGCAGACGTCCCGGGTTTGCCACGTCCACCGATCAGCCACCAGCCGATGCCGACGACGATGACCGCAACCGCTGCGGCGATGAGCACGTAATTCTTGGCGCCGGGCTTGCCGATTGCTTCCGTAGCCGACGACGCGGATGCGACAGGCGCAGCACTCGTGTCTACGGCCTGTTGTTTCAACACGCCGGTGCGATGCGACCAGAGTTTCAGGAAACGCTGCTGCACTTCGGACGGCACTTCGCCGTTGCGCAGGCGAGTCCATTGCACGGAGCGAAAACGGTCGGGCACGAGCGCTGCCGGTTCCTTCGTGTCGTCAATCACGACGGGCAAAA
>JANXWT010000065.1 GCA_025351035.1 Opitutia bacterium
CAACTTTTTCCGACGCGTCGAGGCGCTCTTCCCCATCGAAGATCCCGATCTCCGCCACCGGCTGATCGACGATGTCCTGCCGGCGGAGCTGCGCGACAATGTCGACGCCTGCGAACTGCGTTCGGACGGCAGTTACGTCCCGCCGGCGCGCGCCGACGGGGAAGCGCCCTTCTCCGCGCAGAAATATTTCATGCTATCGGCGGAGCTGCGTGCGAACGCGCAGATCGAGGTTGCTACGCCGTAGCATTCGCCGGCGCAGCTTCCGTTGCCACCCGCTGGCCCACCAGCACGCCGAGGTGCGCTTGGATGTTGCGGAAGAAGGTTTCGTCGAGCGTGCCGACCGGCACCTCGTAAAGCTGGTGCGATTTCATGTGCTCGTAGATTTGGCGCAGGCCGTCCTCCGTGAAACCGCGCGGCTTGATGAGCTTCTTGCGCTCGAGCATCAGGGCGAGGAACTGCAGCAACGGCGTGTTGGCGGTGTTCGGCTCGTTAACCGGGTCGGCCAGCGTCAGGAAAAGATTCTCGGCGGTCAACTTGAGCGTGCGGTCGGGGTTCTCCTCGGCTTTGCGGTGCTTGAATTCCACCACCCAGCGGCAAAAGACGAAAGCCGGCGGCAGGAACTTGCCATCCGCAGCCTCGAGCAGATCGCGCCGGGTGATCTCGCCGCTCGCCTCGCGCACAAGGTAGCTAACGACACGGTCGCACTCGGCAAAGGCCCGGTTGGAGACGAAGCATTGCGTGGCGACCGGGTGAAGAGTGAGCTCCATGACTGTTTCTTGTTTACCCTTGGCGGCATTGAACGCTAGCAAATTTGCCAACCAATCATGAACGGCCGCCTCATCGCTATCGGAGACATCCATGGCTGCTCCAAGGAACTTGAAGACCTGCTTGAAAAGCTCGACCTCAAGAAAGATGACCGGCTGATTTTGCTCGGCGATCTCGTCAACCGCGGCCCCAACAGTGCCCGCGTCGTCGAGCTGGCCCGGGAACACGCCACGGTGTCGCTCCTCGGCAATCACGAGCTGCGTCTGCTGAATTACCGCAAGACCGACGACCCGACCCATCTCAAGAAATACGACTACGAGACCCTCGACCAGTTGCGCGGCAAGGATTGGGACTACCTTGAGGCGATGCCGCTGACCTACGAAGATTTGGACACGGGAGTGGTGTTTGTCCATGGCGGCTTCGTGCCCAGCAAACCTTGGCAAAAACAGCCGGCGCGCATTGTCACACGCGTGCAAGTGATCGACAAGAATGGCGAACCGCGCAAACGCTCCGAGGCGCCCGATGGCACGCACTGGTCGGAGTTGTGGCAGGGACCGCCCTTCGTCGTTTACGGGCACACGCCACGTCCGGACATCTCGGCGACGAAATGGACGCTCGGCATCGACACCGGCTGCTGCCTCGGCACGGCGCTCACTGCCTATGTATTGCCCGAGAAGCGGATCGTGCAAGTGAAGGCGCGCGAAAAATACTACACGCCGTCGTGAGCGGGCCGGCGCATCGCAGAGCTTTTGCTTGGCCCGTGACCGAATCCGGTCTCTAGTATCGCTTCATGGCCGAAATCACCACTCCGCTCACGGTCCGCGACATCAAGGGCCTCGACCGCAACGGCAAGGATACTTTTCATAGTGTGCTGCTCATCAAGCGACTGACGGCACGCGTGGCCAAGAACGACAATCCCTACCTCTCGGTCGAACTCGGCGACAAAACCGGCTCGTTCAACCTCACCTGCTTTAGCGACAATCCCGCGTTCGATCTCTTCAAGTCACTCGGCGAAGGCGGCGTGCTCCGCGTCGAGGGCAAGGTCGACTACTACCAGAACAAACTCTCGCCGAAACTGCTCCGCGCCGAGTCGATCTCCCTCGATCAGCTCGCGGGCTCGCCGCTCATCGCTAATCTCGTCGAAACCGCGCCCGAGGATGCCGACCTGCTGTGGAAGGAGCTTCAGGAGCACCTCACGTTTATCCAGCACCCCGAGCTGCACGCCACGGTGCAGTCGGTGTTCGACGAAATCGGCGAACAGTTCCGCACCGCGCCGGCCGCTGTGGCGATGCACCATGCCTACCGGCACGGCTTGCTCGAACACACGGTGCACATCGCGCGCGTCTGCCGCGCCGTGCTGCCGCTCTACCCCGAGGTCGACGCCGATCTCGCGATGGCCGGCGTGCTGCTGCACGACACCGGCAAAGTGATCGAATATCAGGGCGAGCTCTCCACCTCGCGCAGTCGCAAGGGCATTCTGCAGGGCCACGTCGTGCTCGGCTACCAGCTCGCGCGCAAAGCCGGCCTGAAGTCGAAGCTCAACGCCGATCTCCTCGAGCGACTCGAACACATCATCCTCAGCCATCAGGGCGAACTCGAATGGGGCGCCGCCGTCATCGCCGCGACGCCCGAAGCGGTGTTCGTCGCCCTGCTCGACAACCTCGACGCCAAGATGGGTATGGTCCAGCGCCTCCTCCGCCAGGCGAGCGACACCGACGAGTTCTCCGAAAAACATTTCGGTCTGAATGCCTCGTTGCTGCTGACGAAGCCGCAGAAGTGATTCCCGCATTCGATGGTCTTACTGTAGGAGCGGCTTTACGCCGCGATGTTCGAGCCAAATC
>JANXWT010000085.1 GCA_025351035.1 Opitutia bacterium
ATACTTCGCCGCACACACCAAGTGATACATCAACACCGATACGTTATGGCTCTTGCGAATGTAGCGACTCTCCATCCCTCACCCTCCCATCCATCCAAGCCGAAGCAAGCTTCGGGGCATTGGACCCATCACGAGTAAACCAAACCCGTCTCGAGGTCCGTGAACTTGGTGCTGAACCTAAACGCGTTGCTCGCGGCATAGCTCCCCGACTCGCGCAGCGTGTTGCCGAACGCGTCATACTCATACGCGGCGGCAATTGATCCGTCTGCGGCCTTGAGTATTCCGTGGACGTTGCCCATCGCATCGTAGAGGGGCAAGTAACTTTGTCCGGATTCCTGCACCAGCAGCAGGCCACCGACGCCACCGGCCCCCTGCCCGGTGCCGGACAGATCAAGTCCCCAGAAATACGACGCCAGCACCGCGTTGCGCTCTTGGCGTTGAGCGCGGCGAGGCAATTCCACCCGTTGTAGATGAATTTGGTGTCTTCGGCGGATGTGGAGCTGTAAGTGTCGGTGCCAATGTCGTAGCCTTCGTAAAGCGTCTTTTGCACGCGCCGGCCGAGGTAGTCGTAGCCGAACACGAGCTTCTGGGCCTTGCAAACGAGACGGCAATGTTTCCAAACGAAGTTTCAGCCCTTTAACTCGACGATGACTTGGATTTCGACGGTCGAGCCTTTGGGGAGGCCGGCGGCGGCGACAGCGGCGCGGGCGTGTTTGCCGGCATCACCGAAGACTTTGCCGAAGAGCTCCGACGCGCCGTTGATGCACGCAGGACTGTCGGTGAAACCGCTGACGGCGTTCACGAAACCGGTAACGAGCACGAACTGCTTCACGGTATCGAGGCTGCCCGTGGCGGCCTTGATATTGGCGAGGGTGTTGAGCGCGCAAATCTTGGCGGACTCGTAGGCTTCGGCAACGGTGCGCTCGGCGCCGACCTGGCCGACATGCGTCATCTGTCCGTTGAAGGAGCTGATGGTGCCGGCGAGATAGAGCAGGTTGCCCGTGCGGACCCACGGGACGTAGGAGCCGGCGACCGCCGGCGGATTGGGGAGAGCGAGACCGAGCTCGGTGAGTTTGGATTCGATGTTCATGAGGAAAATAATCAGTAGACGTCGAGCGGCGGGCGTTTGCCGCCGGGCCAGGAATCGTCGGGAAGAAAACGGAAAGTGACCACGTCTTTCTCGGCGACCGGTTTGTCGAGCACACCGATCTCCTGGAGCAACTTGATCTGGCGCTCGATCCGCTCGGAGCTCAACTGGCCGATGCGCTCGGCGCGCTTGGGGTCGCCCGCCACGAGCCGGTAGTCCTTCATCGCCTGCATGCTGTAGGCGAAAAAATCATCCGGCAGATCGGGCCGCAGTTTTTTCAGCAGCGCATTTCCCGGAGCGGGGTCGCCCGTCATGTAATCGGTCCAACCCTTGAGGCTGGCGCGCACGAAGCGGCGGACGAGGTCGGGATGCTGGGCGATGTAGTCATTGCCCGTGAAGATCACGCGGTAGGGCGCGTAATCGTCAGAAGCGATGAGGAGCGCGCGGGCGTCGGCGCCGCGCTGGCGGGCGAAATACGGCTCGTTGGTCACGAAGCACTGCTGGATGAAATGCTTGTCGTTCATGAACCGCGCCAGATCACCGGCGAGCGGGAGCAGGTTGAAGTGAACCCCGAGCCGTTTCTCGAGCACCTTGATCCAGACCGAGCCCGCGCCGGCCATGACCGTGCGCCCGTTCAGGTCGCGCAGACTGGTGAGCGGATTTTCGCCGTGAAACATGATGCCCTGGGCGTCGCGCTGCATCTCGGCCGCGACCATTTTCAGCGGCAAACCGCGCGCGACGGCCACGATGACGTCGTCGCCGTTGGTCATGCCGAGATCGGCGCGACCGGTGGCGACCTTGGACATCACTTGGGCATTCGGACCACCGGGGAGAATTTCAACCTCGAGACCTTCGGCGGCATAGTATCCCTTGGCGAGCGCTTGATAGTAGCCCCCGTGTTCGGGCTCGGGGAACCAGTCCGTCTGGAAACGCACCTTGATCAGCGCGGTTGAACCGGTGACCGGCGAGGGCGCTTCCTTTTTGCCGCAACTGGCCAGCGAGAGACCGGCCGCTAGGGCGCAGACACAGCGAAGGAGGGAAAGAGGGTTCATTTTAGCGGTCGGGTTGCTCGTAAGAATCGTGCCACTTGTGCAGCACGGCCCAGTTGAAGAGCGCGACACCGGCCACAAAGATGAAACCGAGCAGGCAGCTGGTCAACGCCGTCGCGAAGAGTGCCGGTATTTTTATCTGGGTGTTGTAGCTGTAGACGAGAAAACCAAGCCCGCCCGTGCCACCGGCCGAGCTGCCCACCATGTATTCGCCGAAGATCGCGCCGATGGGCGCGAGCGTCGCGGCGATGCGCAGTCCGGCGAGGAAATACGGCAGCGCCGACGGCACGCGCAGCAGCAACAGTTCTTGGAAACGGCTGGCGTTGCTCATGCGGAAGAGCGCCACGAGATTGCGGTCGGTCGAGAGCAGGCCCTGCGTCATATTGGCGACGACGGGAAAATAGCTGATGAGAAACGTGACCGTGACGATGCCCGGCAGGCCCGCGCCCGCCCACAGCACGATGATCGGCGTCAGCACGATAACGGGCGTCATCTGCAAAACCAGCAGCCAAGGGTAGAGACTGCGACGCAGTGAGAGCGACGAACCGAGCACGATCGAAGTCACCCACCCGGCCACGCCCGCAAGAGTGAAACCGAGCAACGCACCCACGGCAGTGTTGCCCGCGGCCGCGAGGAGCAACTGGCGCTCGTGCACGGCGGCCTGCAAAACCTCGAGCGGTGTCGGCAGAATCCAACTCTGCATGCCCGTCACCACGCGCACGCCATACCAGAGCGCAATGATCATGGCCCCGGTGACGACCGGCAGAATCCACCCCCAGATGGCGGAGGCTCTTTTCATCGGACTTCCACTCCCTCGACTTGGTGCAACAGACGCGACACCTCGTTGACCTTGGCCTGAAACTCGGGCTGCTCGCGCAATTCCGGGCGGCGCGGACAGGGAAATTCCACGCGCACTTCGGCCTGAAAGCGTCCCGGGCGCGCCGCCATCACGAAGATGCGGTTGGAAAGAAACACCGCCTCGGACACCGAGTGGGTGACGAAAATCGCGGTGAACGGTGCGCGCGCGCGCAGGGCGAGCAGTTCCTCGTTCAGGTGATTGCGGGTCATCTCGTCGAGCGCGCCGAACGGTTCGTCGAGGAGCAGCAGCTCGGGCGCGACCGACAGCGCGCGGGCGATCGACACGCGCATCTTCATGCCGCCCGACAACTGACGCGGATAGAAATCACGCGCGTCGTTCAGCCGGACGAGCGAGAGCATCTCGGCGGCCCGCGCGCGCCGGACCGCAGTATTTTCACCGCGAAGTCGCATCGGCAACTCGACATTTGCCTGCGCCGTCAACCACGGCAACAGCGTGGCGTCCTGAAAAATGCACGACTGCCGGTCACGCGCCTGCCGAGGCGCCTGGCCGGCAACGGTCACCTCGCCCGTCGTCCACGGACTGAGGCCCGAGACGAGTTTCAGCACGGTGGATTTGCCGCAACCGCTCGGCCCGATGAGCGTGACGAAGTCGCCCGTCTCGACGGAGAGATCAATGCCGTCCAAAACCAGCGCCCCGTCGCCGTAGCGTTTGGCGACCGAGTGGAATTTGACGATGGGCGCATTTGCCTCCATGAGCACAGCACGATGGATAAGAAATCCCCGGCAACGCGAGCACCTTTGCCTTTCGCCGGCTGGCAGTCCCTGACGCCAACCGAAGCCGCCCGCGAAGTGCATGCGCGCGTGCTGGCGCTGCCGGAACCGCTGCGCCGCGCGGCCCTTGCCTATTTGCGGCCGGAAAAAGAAATCGCGGCGGCAAGCCCCGACGCGGGCGCTCCGCTGCGCGGGGTGCCTTTCCTTGTGAAGGACCTGTTCGATGTCGCCGGGTTACCGACGAACGCCGGCTCGGCATTTCTCGCGCACGTGCGCCCCACTCCCGCACAAAGTTCCTCGCTCGTGCGACGGCTGGGTGAACTGGGCGCGGTGTTCGCGGGCAAGACACATCTCGTGGAATTCGCCGCGGGACTGACCGGCGAGAACCGGACTTACGGCGACTGTCCGCATCCGCGTTTCTCCGACCGGCTGGCGGGTGGCTCCAGCAGCGGCTCGGCGGCGCTCGTCGCGGCGAGCGTGGTGCCCTTCGCACTCGGCACCGACACCGGCGGGTCGGTGCGAGTGCCCGCGGCGTTTTGCGGCGTGTATGGTTTTCGCATGGCGCCCGGCCAAAAATGGATCCGGGACGCGTTCCCGCTCTCGCCGTCGTGCGACACCGCCGGCTGGTTCACGGCGAGTCCGGACGACATGCGGACGGCGCTGGATGCGTTGCTCGGTCCGCGCGTCGCCACGAGTGCGCCGCGCGGCTGTTTTCTCACGGTCACCGATCTCGGGAGCGAAGCTGAGCCCGAGTTCGCGCGCGCGGGCGCGAAGATGGCGGCGCGATTTGCGCAACCCGCCGATGGCGCGACCAAGAGCGCGTTGCTCGCGGCGTGGACGGATGCCATCGACACCTACGCGACCGTGGTGATGAACGAAGCCCACGCCATCCACCGCGACTGGCTCGCGCCCTACCGCGAGAACTACGATCCGGTGATCTGGCAGCGCATCTCCGTCGGCGGACGTTTCCCGGCCGAACAACTCGCCAATGCGCAGGAGAACCTATGCATCATCGGCGACAGCTGGTGGCAGTTTTTCAAGACGCAAGATTTTCTGGTGATGCCGTGCGCGCCGTTTCCCGCCCTGCGCAAAGCCGACTGCACGCCCGAGGCGCGCCGCGCGATTTTGCGGATGACGGCGCCGGCGAGTCTCGGCGGATTGCCCGCACTCACAATTCCAGTGCCGCTCGCGTCGGGCCTGACCGGCGGCCTGCAGATCATCGCGCGAGAGGCGACCAGCCCGGTCTTTGACTGGGTGTTGCGGCAGTTACCGTGAGCAGCGTCGCGCCCCGGCAAGTGGGCACAAAGAAGCGGCGGCCTTGCGGCCGCCG
>JANXWT010000111.1 GCA_025351035.1 Opitutia bacterium
GGGCGGCCCGTCGCCGTCGGACAGGAGCGCATGTTTATGCTCGATCCGAGCGAGCAGGCTGCCGAGGCCGCTCTGCGGAGTCACCTGGCGGACATCGAGCGGTCGCTCGACGGCTACGTGGTCATAGACGGAGGCAATGAAGGAGCAAAGTCGGTAACGCTCGCGCCGCTCTTTACGGCAGGATTTTCGATGCGCAGCGTGTTTCCCGACCCGGCCCAGCCGTTCAGCGTGCAGACGTTTAGTGGCAGCACTTTGGGCGGACTGTTGCTCGGTGCCAGTCGCGAGCAGGCGGCCCAGACGTTTGTGGAGATGGGTTTTCCGGCCACGATCGGTTGGAGCAACGTCAATCCGACGCCGATTGCCGAATCCCTCAGCAAGTATGTCAACACCGGCACCGCCCACATTCTGCTCGGCAATGCGGGCACGATCGGCCGGTCGACCGACGGCACGAATTTCACTTATCAGACATTGCCCGCGCAGGATTTTTTCAATGGAGCCTACGGCGCCGGCAAGATTGTCGCTTGCAGTCAGACGGAAATCTGGCGGTCGACCGACGACGGTCTGACTTGGGCCAGGGTCCTCCGGCTGTATTCCGGGATCGATAATGGCAACATCGGCAGCATCGCCGAAGTGATCTATGATGGCACCAGGTTTTTGGCCATCACCTCGACGGGGCGAACCTACAGCTCGGCGGATGGCAAGAACTGGAATGAAGGAAATTCGTTCGGGAATGCTTTTGGGACGCCGAATTTCAACGGCATGGTGTATGATGGCAGTCACTATTTCGCGGTCGGCAACGCTGGCACAGCGACCCTCGGCACACGGAGCGCGATCTTTTCCAGCACCGACGGTGCAACTTGGTCACAGGTTTTCACCGGTCCCTCAGGTGCGTCGTATCGCGCGGTGGTGGCCGGGGGCGGGCGCTTGATCGTGAGCGGGAACAACGGGCGGGTCGCGAAATCCACCGACGGTGGCGCGACTTGGGCCGAGACTTTCGTCGGCACCAGCACGGACACTTTGTTCGCCACCGGATACGGCAATGGCACCTACGTGGTCGCCGGCCCCAACGGCCGCCTATTTACTTCGAGCGACGCCACGACTTGGAATTTGCTGACCGCCAGCGCGACCTCGCCGACATTTTTTGATGCGGTCGGCAACGGTGCGGATATTTATCTGCCGGGCTCGGCCGGAAGCCTTTACCGTTTGACCGGAGGCACGTTGACCCGGCTCGACACAAATACATCGCTGATGGCCAATCGGAGCAACGCGTTCGAGGAAGCGGTGCAGCTCAATGGCAAGCTCTACGTCGGCGGCTCGGACGGCGGCGTTTACGAGAGCACCAACGGCACCAGTTACATTTTCCGACCGACCGGCAATTCCTTTGGCTTGTTTTCACTCACGTTGCACAACGGCGTCATTTTTGCGGCCGGCAACAACGGCACAATCATCTCATCGCTGAACGGCATAGACTGGCAGACGCGAATCAGCAACAACTCGGCCATCACCACGCAAACTCTGATCAAGATTGCGTCGGTCAACGGCCAACTTATCGCGGTCGGCAATGGCGGCACGCTCCTGACTTCAACCGACAATGGCACGACTTGGCTCAAGCGCACGACTCCCACCTCGGATACTCTGCGCTGCGTCGCTTACGGCGATGGGAATTACATGGTGGGCACCAGTGCGACTTTCAATTCGACTTTCAATAATTTTGAGGGGGCGATCCTGACCTCGCCAAATGGTGTTAATTGGACGCGCTCGGTCATCCGGGTGGGCAACAGTGCCAACAGCCAGCCTAGTGTCCGTGCCATACTCCGGCGGAATGGCTTTTTTCTGTTGTTCCTAGGTGATGGATCGATACTCCACAGCTCGTTTTTCAACGGCGGCTTTACCTTCAATCATTTAGAACGCGACTTGGGGGTGCAAACCGCGGCGTTCGAGAGCAGCGGCGTCATTTATTCGCTGACCGCGCGGGCCAATGATGAGATTCATTCCACGCTCAACTACAGCCTGGATGAGGGAGGAAATTGGGTGCGGACGGAAATTCCCACCGGGGTCGGCTTCTTCGGTTCGACGGTCTTTGGCGGCCAGATTTATACCTTTGCGAATTTCGGCCAGATTCTGCGTTCGTCGGTGCTCCCGGCCCAACCGCGCGCACCGGTCGTATTGTCGTCACCGGCGCAGACTGTCGGCATCGGTGGTAGCATCGACCTTGGCGTGCCGATCGAGAGCAGCGAGTCGCTCACTTACCAGTGGAGCTTGAATGGCCAGCCCATCTCCGGCGCCACCGCCGCCGCGCTTTCGCTCAACAATGTGCAGGCGGCGCAGGCCGGCACCTATGCGCTGACCGTCACTGGCGCGATCACCGGCGCCGTCGTCTCTGGCACGGTCAATCTTTCGGTGGTGGCCGCCGCGCCGTTCCTCATACGGCAACCGGCCAATACGCTTGTCGGCACCGGCGAGACACTGGTGCTCGAGGTCGAGGCGACCGGCACCGGACCGATCACCTACGCGTGGTTCAAGGACGGCAATAATCTGTCCAACAATCAGGCCACCCTCACGATCCCGAATGCCGCGACGGGCAATGCGGGCGCTTATCATGTCACGGTTACCAACCTCACTGGCACGACCACGAGTCTCGACGCCTATGTCACCGTGGCGGACAACGTCCCGGGTTTCTGGCGTAGCGTGAATTCACCGGACAATCAAAATGAATTCGCTCCGACACGAACTGTCCACGACGGCCAGGGGCACATTTACGTGAACGGGTTTATCACCCGGTTCGACGTGGGGGCCGGTCGCACTGCCGGTTCGTTGGTGCGGATCGACGAGACCACGGGGGCAGTTGATCCGACGTTTCACTACGACGAACGGTTCGGGACCCCTTTTTTCACGGCTCCTCAACCTGACGGGAAAGTGCTAGTTTCAGTTTTGATTGGCGCGGTCGAGGGTGCGACCGTCATCCGACTCAACGGTAACGGCACGCGTGACACGTCTTTCACCGCACCGTTTTTTGATCGCGGCATCCGCATCATCACTCTGCAGGGCGACGGCAAAGTTCTCTTTGGTGCGGCCGAAAACGTGCAGACGAATTTTCCCGCTGGCACAATCACTGCGGCCAACGCGACGGTATATCGCCTATCCGGTGCCAATGGATCGTTGGATGGTGGCTTCACCCCGGTCGTGCTTTCCGCCGGGGCGGTGCTTTTCGGGCCTCCGGTGGTTGATAGCACAGGTCGCATTTATCTCGTGGGAGCTTTCAGCACGGTCAATGGCACTAGCCGCAAGAACATCGCCCGTGTGAGTTCGAGCGGAGTGCTCGATTCCACCTTCGGCGACCCGAATAACACGGCGCAATTGCCGGCTGGGTTTGCCTCCACCCAGGCACGCGGCTTGCTGTTCCAGAGCGATGGCAAAGCGGTCGTCGTCGGCGATTTTCGCTACAACGGGCGCGGCCAGGGCACCTACGTCTTCAACGGCGCTACTTTCAATGATCGCATCATGGCCATCCGCTTTAACACCGACGGCACGTTCGATGGCACCTACGCTCAACCGCTGCGCAGCCAGTTGCCGATGAACCCGAACCTAGGGTTCCGGATCCGCTACCTCGCCATGCAGCCTGACGACAAGTTGGTCGTGGTCAGTGATGCGCTGTTCCGTCTGACCGCTGGTGGTGCGCTCGACGGCACCTTTCAGACCACGAATTTCAGCGCGGAAACATTTTGGCTCTCCCGCAGTCCGAACTCGGGAAATCTTTATGTGGGCAACCTCTCTCGGCAAGATGCGCCGGGTGGTATCGGCGCCTATGCAGCCAACGGCGTGCCGATCACAACCTTCGACACCGTTGGCTGGGGCTTTAGTTCTGCGCCCAACGCGGCTCTGGCCTTGGCCGATGGCCGCGTGCTGGCCGGCGGCAGCTTCAACCACTACATTAACGGTGCCGTCAGTGGCGCGGCACTCTTCGGCCGTGCCGGAAATTTCATTCCCGACGCCAACTCGTTCTATCATCCCAACGAAAACGCGATCACGCCGCTCGCCCAGGCGACCGGTTGGCACGACGGCTCGTTCCTCGTCCGCGAATCCGATTTTGGCAATATCGTGGCGCAGAACAAATCCAGCCAGTCTACGCGACGCTTCAACGCCGACGGCTCGGCAAATACCAACTGGCAATTCGAACAACACACCGTCGCCGACAATGCCGTCGTCACCGCCACCGAGCCCGGCAAGCTGCTCGTCTGGTTTCACCAACTCGACGACCCGACTATCGTCGCATCCGGCCCTTCGACATGGCTGCGGCGCTACAATGCCGACGGCTCACTCGATCACGGTTTCATGCCCGATCTCAGTGGACTGTTCAGCATCAATCGCGACGGTTCGAACAATATCACGAGCGTCACCGAGGGCCAGATTCTGCAGCTTCGGCCCTTGCCCGATAGCAGCA
>JANXWT010000113.1 GCA_025351035.1 Opitutia bacterium
ATGTTGGCGAGCTTGACGGCGAGACGGCCCAGCACCTTGCCCTCGGCATCGATCAGATACCACTTGGGCTGCACAGTCTCTTTCTTGGCCAGATAGGTTTTCATTGCGGAAAGGGGCCAAAAGGAAGGATTTCGCCATGACCTGTCAACCCATAACCTGACGCTTCCCGCAAAAGGACTTTTCGAGGGGCTTAATGCCTCAAAAGTCGATGCTTAGGCCCAGCGTCAGCCACAAGTTCGCCCGCCCGAACTGCCCCGGCGTGAAGAACGCGCCGCCCTGCCCGCTTGTCGTCGTGGCGTGCAGCCCGGCGATCACCGTCGTGTGCGCGCTGACTCGGTAAGGAATCTGCGCCTCGCCGCCAAGATACCCGTAGCTATCACGCACACGCGGGCCAGCAGCGTCCGGCCGGACATTGCGCGCATCTACGCAGCCGGCAAAGGCGCTCAACTCAAGGAATGCGCCCAGCTTTGTCAGCGGCACGCTGTAAGCCAGTGACGCCTGCGCCGATTCAGCTTCTAGCCTAAAGTTGTGCTGAAGGGAAACACTCGGCGTGAAGCCGCTGACCGATGCCCACGTCGCGGTGAGGCCGGCTTCAAGGCTGTGCTTCGTCGCGCCCGCCGGCGTGTCCGTGAAATGGTAGGCGGTGAGTGCCAGCTCCACGTTGATTTTCTCGCCAACTTGGCGGGCATACGCGCCCGTCAGATCAACTTCACCCATCTGCCCGCGGCGCAACGGCTGGTTCGCCCACACGCTGCCGCGAAACCCGTTGACGGCGTATTCCATTGACGCCTGCGCCGAACTGCCGGCGCGCTCGATCCCGCGAAACACCGACCGCGACGCGTAGCCGAAATCTACCGTTAACCGCGGCTCGCCGCTGTCCTGCGCGGCCAAACGCATCGCTCCGGCGAGGAACGCGCAAAAGAAAAGACTGGATCGGGAGAAGCACATTTTTGCCGACGCCAATTGATGTGTTTGTTTTCGCGACGGTTGTCCACACACTGCTGGCTCACATGAACTCCCCCACCCGCTGGATCACGGTCGCCGCCGGCTTCTTCGGTTTCACCGGCGTGGCACTCGGTGCCTTCGGTGCGCACGCGCTCAAAGACACCCTGACAGCTCACGGCACGCTCGCCATCTGGCAAACCGCCGTGCTCTACCAACTGCTCCATTCAGTCGCGCTCCTCGCCCTCGCGGGCTGGCGCGATGCGCACGCGGGACCGTCGGCCAAAGTTGGCGCCTGCTGGGTGGCCGGCATCGTGTTGTTCTCCGGTTCGCTTTACGCGCTCGCGCTCGGCGGGCCGAAATTCCTCGGCCCGGTCACGCCGCTGGGCGGTCTGGCTTTTCTCATCGGCTGGGCATTCATTTTCTGGAATGCGCTCCGCGCGCCCAAGGCATGAAGATTCCGCCGCCACTCATCGCCGCCTTGCAGGCGCTCCGCTCCGCGGGGGGCCGGCCGCACTTGACCGGCGGCTGCGTGCGCGACTGGCTGCTCGGGCTCGCGCCGAAAGATTTCGACGTCGAGGTCTTCGGCATGGACTACGAAACGCTGGGCCGCGCGCTCGCGCCGTTCGGTCCGACCGATCTCGTCGGCCGCAGCTTCGGCGTGATCAAACTCCGACTTGAAGGATCAGCATACGATTTCAGCCTGCCGCGCCGCGAGTCCAAGACCGGGGCCGGCCACCGCGGCTTCGCCATCGCGCCTGATCCGCATTTGACCGAAGCCGCCGCCGCCGCGCGCCGCGACTTCACGATCAATGCCATCGCCTACGATCCGCTGGAAGACCGCCTGATCGATCCACACGGCGGCAGCGCCGACCTGAAGAAAAAGCTTCTCCGCCACACCAGCGGCGCGTTCGCCGAGGATCCGTTGCGCGTGCTGCGCGGCATGCAGCTTGCCGCCCGCTTCGACCTGACGATGGTGCCCGAAACGGTCGCACTCTGCCGGGCCATCCGCGACAGTTTCAAGGAGCTGCCCATCGAGCGCGTCTGGGCCGAGTGGGACAAGTGGGCGACGCTCTCCGCCAAACCCTCCGCCGCCCTCGCCGTGCTGAAGGAAACGAAGTGGCTCATTCTCTTCAACGAAATCTCCGCACTGGACGAAGTCCCGCAGGACCCCGAATGGCATCCCGAGGGCGACGTGCTCGTGCACACCGGCCATTGCCTCGACGCCCTCGTCGCGCAGCCCGCGTGGCGCGACGGCCCGGCGCCCACGCGCCGCTTGCTCAGCTTCGCGGTGCTCGCCCACGATTTTGGCAAAGCCACGACGACGCAACAAGCCGAGCGGCGCGGGAAGCTGCGCTGGCTCAGCCCGGGCCACGAAGCGGCCGGTGGTCCGCTGACGGAAACTTTTCTCCAGCGCATCGGAGCGCCGCTCGACCTCGTCAACTACGTCCGCCCACTGGTGGTCCACCACCTCGCGCACCATCACGGACAGACGGAGTTTCAGGCCACCACCGTTCGGCGGCTCGCGCGCAAGATCGCGCCGGCCACGCTTGCTGAACTCATCGCCGTGATGATGGCCGACCACCTCGGCCGACCGCCGCTCGTCGCCGTCGACACCATTCGGCGCCTCGAGCAAATGCGCGCCCTCGCGCACCAGCTCGCGCTCGAACACTCCGCGCCCAGACCCATCGTGCTCGGCCGCCATCTCATCGCGCTCGGGGCCCGGCCGGGGCCCCTGTTCACTCCGGCCCTCGCGGCGGCGTTCGAATCGCAGCTCGATGGGGCGTTCTCGGACGCCGCGGGCGGCGTCGAGTGGCTGCGGAATTATTTGCGCGCCCACCCGCACATGGTTAAATCAACAGAAACCCCTTCATGAACACTCCCACCCAACTGGACCAACTCAAGCAATTCACCGTCGTGGTCGCCGACACGGGGGATTTTGCCACGATCAAGGAATTCACGCCGCGTGACGCGACAACAAATCCCAGCCTCATCCTCAAGGCCGCGGCGCTGCCCGCCTACGCACCCCTGATCGACAAAGCTATCATGGAAGGCGGCACCGGCGCCTCCACCGGGCGCATCATGGACCGCGTGCTCGTGCTCTTCGGCCATGAAATCCTGCAGATTGTCCCGGGCCGCGTCTCGACCGAGGTGGATGCCCGCTTGTCGTTCGATTGCGCCGGCTCGGTCACCAAGGCGCGCGAGATCATCGGTCTCTACGAAAAAGCCGGCATCCCCCGGGAGCGCGTCCTGATCAAGCTCGCCGCGACGTGGGAGGGCATCAAGGCCGCCGAGCAACTTCACGACGATAAGATCCACTGCAATCTCACCCTGTTGTTTTCTTTCGCGCAAGCCGTCGCCTGCGCCGAGGCCAAAGTGCAGCTCATCTCGCCGTTCGTCGGCCGCATCTACGACTGGTATAAGAAAAACACCGGCCAGGAATACGCCGCGCCCGCCGATCCCGGCGTGATCTCCGTCACCCAAATCTACAATTACTACAAAAAATTCGGCCACGCGACCGAGGTGATGGGTGCCTCGTTCCGCACCAAGGGGCAGATCACCGAACTCGCCGGCTGCGACCTCCTGACGATCAGCCCGCAGTTGCTCGGCGAACTCAAGAGCAGCACCGAACCGCTCGCGCGCAAGCTCGACCCCGTTGCGGCTCAGGACGCCAACCTCACCCGAGTCAGCTTCGACGAAAAAGCGTTTCGTTTCGCGTTCAACGAAGACCAGATGGCCACGGAGAAAACTTCCGAGGGCATCCGCGTCTTCGCCGCCGATGTCGTCAAGCTCGAGAACCTGATCAAGCAGAAGCGCGGCTAGGCTGGTGTCATCGCCGGCGAGGCGACGAATAGTTCCGCCGCTCCGGTGTGCAGTTGCCCATCCGTGAGGATGCGCGCGCGCAAGCCGCCGCGGCCTTGCAGCCATTCCTTGGCTCCCGGCGCGACAGCCGAGTTCATCCAGTCGCACGGCCGCGATTCTTCCATGCCTTCGAATTCCACGCCGCCGAGCGTGAACCGCCGGCCGATCAGTGCGGGCAAATCCGCGCCGTCGATCAGCACGTTGCGGCGCATCGCGCCGGGCGAGAGTCCGGGAATCTTGAACTCGTCGCGCAACGCCGAGAAAACCGCCCAATCGAAAAACGTCACCTGCCCTTTGTGTCCCCCGGCGTTTTTGGAAAATCGGTCGCCCTCCAAGCCGCGCCCGGCGCGACACGCCACCGCGGCGATCTCGTGAATCGGGTGTTTGCCGGCGGGCCCGCCGTGATGGCCGAAAAAATTGTGTCCCGGCGACACGAAGAGATGGCGGATGGTCACGCGGAAGCCTGGCGACATGCCCGGAACCAACACCGAATCTCCGCCGTCAGCAAGCATGCGCAGTGCCCCGAGCAACCTTGTTCAAGGCGCGAAACTTGCTGGACACGACTCTCGCTCTGAAAGCAGAACGCCCCCGAGCTACGACCTTCGGCGCGAATCTTGCTCCACCTTGGGCTGGAGAAAATACCGGCTGGCTCCGGCTGGCAAGCGCCCGCCGTCAGTTGGATTTGGCGGGCATTTGGATAACCTTGGGCTCTCCCAGGGAGACCTCCCCATTCTTTCCACCGGTGCCGACAAGTTTTTTGAGGAATGCATCCACTTTTTGATAAAACTCGATGCGCTTCTCTTCTCGTTGGAAACCGTGGCCCTCGTATTTTTCCGTGATGAACCAGAAATCCCGCCCCTCGACCCGGCCGGCGCTCTTCAAGGCGTGCACGAGTTTGGCTCCATGGGCGATCTCGACGCGGGGATCGTTTTCGCCGTAGGCCATGAGCAGGGGCACCTGCACGCGGGCGGCGAAGTTGAGCGGCGACGTGGCCCGGAGCCGTTCCTTATCTTTGAACGGATCGCCAATGCGGGTGCGATACCACCACTCGCGGTTGTGTTGGTCGGTCGAGCCTAGGCCCGGACTGTCCACCAGCATCATCATGTCGGTGACGCCGACGTAATTGATGCCGGCACAATAAAGTTCGGGGGTGTAGACGAGACCGGCCATCGTCGCGTAACCGCCGTAGCTGGCGCCCGAAATGACGACGCGCTTGGGATCAGCAATGCCTTGGGCGATGGCCCACTTCACCGCGTCAGTGATGTCGTCCTGCATTTCCAAACCCCACTTCTTGTAACCCGCGCGCTCAAACCAATCGCCGTAGCCGCCGGACCCGCGAAAATTCATCTGGAGAACGGCAAACCCGCGATTGGCGTAGAACTGCACTTCGGAATTAAAACCCCACAGGTCACGCGGACCATAGGGGCCGCCATGCGGATGCACGATGAGTGGCAGATTCTTCAGATCGCGCCCCACGGGAAGCGTGAGATAACCGTGGATAACCAGTCCGTCGCGGGCGCGATATTCGAACGGATGCATTCGCGCGAGCTGGCCCGGGCGAAGGTTCGGTTTGAGGTCCGCGAGTTTTTCGACTCCCCGGCGTTTTTGGTCGTAGAGAAAATAGGTGCCCGCGTCCCGGTCACTAAAAGTCCGGATTAGCAGCCGGGAGTTGTCCTCCGAGGCGCGGGCAATCGAGACCAGCGCCTCGGGGAACGTGACATCCAGGCTGCGCTGGATCTTCGCGAAGGACTCATCGAACCAAACGGTCACCAGCCGCTCGGCGTCGTAAGTCAGCCCGATCACGCGATTGAGCGCATCGTTGTAGATCAGCTCGAACGAGGCGCCGTCAGGGCCGACATTGTAGGTGTCGTCACCGTGGACCAATTCGCCCAGAGTGCGGGACTTGGTGTCATAGCGGTAGATCGCGGCGGTCTTGCGGCCGATGTTGGACTCAACAAACAAGGTCCGGTTGTCGCCGTCGAAGGCGACCGGCAACCAGTAAGGTCCGCCGTCTGGAAAACTCGCGAGTTTTTCCCACTCCGCCCCGGCGCCGTCACGGTAATAGATCGTTGTGACGCCGTTCTCGAACTCGATGCCGAACCGGGCGATGCCCGCGCGGTCGACAATCCACCGGTCAATATTGCCAGGATTGCGGGCGTGGAGATGGAATTTTCCCGTGCGGAGGTTGTAGTGGTAAACGTCAGCGCGGGTGAGCGAATTTGCATAGGCCTGCACGACATAGCGCTCCTTGTCGCCGTGAATGGGACCGATCGGCGACATGCCGCGCAAAGAATCGAGACTGTCGGGATTGCGGCCATCAGCATCGACGCCGTAGAGGCGGAGCTGCTCTTTGCCATCATTATCCATGAAGAAGAAGAGTCGGTTGCCCGACGCCCAAAAATAGCCGGCGACATCGTTTTCCTTCATCGACGTGACCTGGGTCTTCTCCATTTTCTGGAGATCGACGACGATGAGATTCTGGCGCTTCTCCCAAGGTTGGAGGGCGGCGAGATAACGGCCGTCCGGTGAGAATTGCATCCGGCTGATGGCGGGAAGACCAAAAAAATCGGCCACCGGAAGCTCGGGCGGGATAGGCGGCAGCGTCTCCGCAGCGTGGAGGGACAACGCGAAGATCAGGAGCAACGACGGGAGCAGGCGCATGGTGGTGGCAAGGGTTGGAAAATAAAAGGGCCGGCTGGATAACCAGCCGGCCCTTGATTCAAGTCTTTGCAGACCGCATTTTGAAAAACGCGGGAGCAGCTTAGAACGATTGCCGCATTTGGACGTAGAACATCCGGCCGCGCGGGTCGGCAACTTGGGTGTCGTAGCCGGCGCCGGCAATATTCTCGGTCACAAACGACGGGGCCGTATCCGTCGCGTTGATCAGGCCGGCCGTGACGGTGGTGTTGCCACCGAGCCACGGGGTGCGGAACTTGTAGCTGGCCTGAAGGTCGAGCGTTACATACGCTTCGACGGTGCGAAAAGTGTTTCGCACGTTCGTGAAGTCATAATAATGACCGGTGTAGTTGACGAAAGCACTGGCAGTCCATTGGCGCAATTTCCAAGAGTTCTGAAGGGTGCCCTTCACGCGCGGAATCGTGCCTTGGCTGGTGAAGCCGGTGCCGACACCCTCGCCCTTCACGGAGGTAGTGGTGGTTTGGTCCCAGTAGTGCGCGAAGTAGTTGACCGCGATGTCATGATTGAACTCACCCCAGCTCGGGTTCTTCCATTTGTAGTTGACCTCGAAGTCGTAGCTCTCCGTTTCCACCACCGCACGATTGACGTATTGGAGGAAGAGGGTGACGCCGGTAGCGGTATAGCGGCCGGGACGGCCGGCGGCGATGTCCGCCGGGGTCGGCGGATCACGACGGACGAGGAACTGCAGCGCCGGATCATGAATCACGCCGATGTTCAGCGCAGTAGTGCTCGGGAGTTTGATGATACCCATGTGCTTGATTTTCGACCAGCCCGTGGAAACGGTGAGGTTTTTGATCCCCGGAACGTTGTAGACGAGGCCAACGTAATTGGCTTTCGACGTTTCCGGCTTCAGGTTCACGTTGCCCGACTGAGCCTGCTGAACCTGTTGGCTATCGTCAGCCGCGATTCCGGTGCCGGCGAGAAATACGGAAGTGGCACCGGCCGGAGTGCTCGGAACCCAATAGCGCAACGACGCAATGTCGGCCGCATTTGTGATCGTGCTGTCAAGCCGGCTCCGCAACGGGTCGTTGATGGAGGGAAACGACGAATTGGCGCCGGAGAGCAGTTCGAAAAGCGATGGAGCGCGGAAACCCTCGGCGTAGGACGCACGGAAGAGGAGATCCTTGGTCGGGCGGATGCTGATGGCGTATTTGGGTTTGGTGGACTTGAAGCTGGCGTCGATCTTGCCATGGACATCATACTTCTCCTCACGAACTGCGATCTGGAGTTCGGAACTCTGCAGCCAGCGGTAGTTCTGTTTCTTCGAAACGAGCGGGACGCTCAGTTCGGCGTAGACGCTGTTGACAGCGCGAACGCCGTAGGTGTTTTCCCGCGTGCCGGAACCGGCAAAAGCACCCGATTGAGTCAGGGGATCGAGGAAGACCACCAATTTCTCCTTCCGCGCCTCGCCGCCGATCGCGATTCCAACCGCACCAGCGGGCAGGTCGAAGATTTCTCCTGAAACCTTGCCGTCCAGTTGTTGCTGCGTGAGCTCACCATTGGTGGTGACGGTGTTGTCAAGTGCCTTCAACAAGAGCGGGTTATTGCCCTGCTTGTCGCCGAAGACGTTGAGGAAGAGGCCGGGAGCTTTCGCCAGAGTGCCACTGGCCGCAGCGATCACATCGGTGGTGACGATGTAATGGATGCCGATGTCGTCAAACTTGGAGGAATTCAACATGAACCCGGTTTCCCAATTCCAAGTATCAAACATGGTGCCTTTCAGGCCAAAAAGAAACCGATAGTCGGCGGTCGTGATGAAATCCGTGCGGGGCCCGACGTCGAGCGGACGGAAACGGAAATTAACCGGCTCGCCGAAGGGGTTGTAAGGGTTGTTGGCCGGAATGACATTGACGGAACCGCTGTTGGCAGAAACGGGCGTCGCGGCCAAGAAGACATTGGTCTCGGTTTTACTGTAGGAGAGTTCGGTAAAGGCCTGCACCCGGTCGTTCATCTGGTAACTGCCCATGCTCACAAGCCCGAGGCGCGTGACGGCAGGAATGTTCTGGTTGGGCGCAGCGAAGTCAAAAACACGCTCGACCCCGGGGAGCAACGTCTTCGCAAAAGTGGAAGCGTTGGTCCAGACGCCAGTCGAGCCATCGGGAATACCGAAGACGCCCGACGGATTCGCAGGCAGGCCAAGCGGATTGGTGGCGGTGAGGTAGGCGCTGCCGGGCCGCAGGTAGACTGTGCCGGGATTGCCGGTCGGGCTGCTTTGGTCACGGGCATCAGGGTTGATGAGCTGCAGCTGGGCCGTGCGCGAAAAACTGCGTTCAGGGCGCAACTGGCTGGCGCGGTCGAAATAGTCGAAGACCACCATCGCACTGGCTTTGCCCGAGTTGGCTCCGACGACAAAACTGGCGCGAATCTCCCCGACGTCTTTTAGGAAGGTGTTGCCATAGCGAACCGTGGCTTCCGACCCAGAATAGTCCTTGCGCAAAATGACGTTGACAACGCCACCAATGGCATCGGAACCGTAAATGGCGGAGGCACCGTCCTGCAGAACTTCAATGCGCTCCACCGCCGCGAGCGGCAGGGAATTGATGTTAACAAAGGAGGTGGCCCCAGTGGCGGCGGACGGAGCAACCCGACGGCCGTTCACGAGAAGAAGGGTAGCCTCGGCCCCGAGACCGCGCAAGTTGACGTTGCCCGTGCCGCCGGTGGCGCCTTGATTGTTGACGTTTTCATTGACGCCGGCGAAGTTCGACGGGATGCGCTTGAGCACATCCTGAACCGTGTTCGAGCCGGACAACTCGATGGTTTCACGCGTGATCATCGCGACGGGAGCGGGTCCCTCGGTGTCGATGCGTTTGATCGACGAACCGGTGACCTCGAATTTTTGAAGTTGGATGGTATCGCTCTTTTTTTCCGCATCAGCGGCAGCGGCCGTCTGGGCCGCGAGGTTTGCTAGGCCGAATCCCGAAACAAGGGAAAGCGCGGCCAGCAGATTCCATGAGGAACGTGCATTCATATGGTGTGGTGTGGGTGGGTTGGAGTTAATCAGGCTGCCCCGATCAGCTATCAGCTAGGTGTCCGGGGAGCGGATAGACCGGATGCAATAACCGCAAGCCAAAATAACAGATTCCCGCGGCAGGCCGCTAAGTGAACGCGCTCTTTTCGCCAGCGCTACTCCCCGGGCAAGCCCTGGGGATGGCCGAATCTCGCGGCGCTCGGAACTACGCGCGGCCCGGCATGGGGCCAAAAAAAGCGGCCCTGCCAAAGCAGGGCCGCTGAAGTGATAACCGACTAGTCGGATAGAGCCGGCTCAGAGTTTCTTTTCGAGTCCGATATAGATGAAGCGGCCTTCGTCGGTGTAGAGGAAGCCCGGGTAACCGTTCGAGTTGGCGGTGAGGCGGCTGCCTAGGCCCTTGAAATTCCAACCCGAGTTGGCTTGCGCCCTCCAGTGCAAATAGACGTCATCGCCCACGGGGTGGTGAATCAATGCTCCCTCTCAATTGACTGTCGCAGCACGGACTGCCCCGTTAATTGCATCGACAAATATTGGGCATGTTTGCATATCACGGCTGTTTTTCATGACAACGCACCGGTTTATCCGCCAAAGCGCCCAATTTGCCGTAGTCTTGGGAGGACTGGCCTTTACCACCCCCAGTCAGGCGAGCGAAACACTCAAATCGATACTGACCGAAGATGAGTATCGCCAGTCCGGACTGAGCAAGCTCAGCGAGGAAGAGCAAACCGTGTTGCTGCAGGCACTGCAGAAACGCGGAATAAATGGATCGAAAAACGGCCAAACGGCCGCCCTGCCATCACAAGCTCCCGAAAAGAAGGGGCTGTGGGCGCGCATCATGGATTTTGGCGCTGAGCAATTACCGGTGAAACATCCGCAGGACGAGGGTGAGGTCGTGGAAGTGGTCGCCCAGATGACCAAACCGTTTCGGGGTTTGCAGGGACGCACGATCTTCTATCTCGACAACGGCCAGGTCTGGCAGCAACGGATCGATGAAGTCTATTACTTGGGGAAATCCATCCCCAACCCAAAGGTGATCATCCGACGCACGCGCTTTGGCTACCGGATGCTGATTTCCGCAGTGGAGCCAGACTTCGCGGTGGCGGTGAAAAGGATCGAATAGCGTCGGGCCGGATCCAACCGGTCACAAAAAAAGCGCCCCGGTTAAAGGGCGCTTGGTAATTTTTGCGGGAGCCGGTTTCTTAGAATTTCTTATCCATCGAAACGTAGACGAACCGGCCGGTCGAGTTATACAAGTGGCTCGGGTAACCTTCTGAGTTGTTGCCGCCGCCGGAGGCGAACGGCGGATCCTTGTCCAATACGTTGTTTGCACCAATGGTGAACTTGGTATTGGCCAACCAGTCGTTGGACTTAGAGCCAGTGTCGTAGGTCAACTGCAGATCGCAGAAGGTGGTCGCTTTGACCCAGAACGGAACACCATCCGGATCGAAGTCGTTGAACCCATCGGTGTAGTTGGCCGAAACCGAGGCACCCCAGTGTTTGAGGGTCCAAGAAACTTCGCCGCGGCCCTTCTTCTTCAGGTAGCCGTCGTAAGCGGAGATTTCCACCGAGGCGTCGGTGCCGATAAGCTCGACCAAAGGCTGGCCGGCCGTGGTCGCCTTCTTAAAGCTATACATGTAGGTGGCCCCTAGGCTAACGTCAAAGCGACCCCAATCTGCCGTCGGAATGGCATAGCTGGTCATGATGTCATAGCCCTTGGCGTCAGTTTCACCGACATTGCGATACACGCCGTTGACCTGCAAAACCACACTGCCACCGGCATTGCGGATAACGCTTTCACCAGGGATAAGTCCACCCGGAGCGTCGTTGGTGTGGCCCGGGGAATGACCGATCTCGCGATTAATCACGTCCTGCCAGTCGACCGTTACCGTGCCCTTGCGATTCAAGTTCCACCAGTCGACGGAAAGGGTGAATCCCTTGATCGCCTTCGGTGTCCAGACGAAGCCCACGTTGGTGGACTTGGTCTTCTCGGGGCTGAGGTTCCGGTTGCCTGAGGTAGTGACACTCATTTCCGAATAACCTAGGTTATTGCGTGGATCGGTGATCGACTGGAGGTTGCTCGAGACACCGGCAAACTGCTCAAAGAGCGACGGTTCGCGGTATCCCTTGCCCCAGCTGGCGCGGATCGTGAGGCTCTCATCACTCATCGGCTGCCACCGCAAGCCCACCTTCGGCACCGTGGTGGACCTGTTGGAGGTGATGAAATCCTCGTTGCGGGCCGCGAGGTCCAGCGTGAGGTTGTGGGCGAAACTCGTCGAATTCTTAGCCGAATAAAGCGGCAGGCTGAGCTCGGCAAAGAAAGCTCCGACCTTGCGTTTGGCATTCGTCGGAGTGGTGGGCAGGTTGCCCATGATGTCGCCCGCGGCGGCAAAGCCGTCGATCGACTGTTCGAGTCTCTCGTTGCGAAGCTCATAGCCAATGGCGAAGCCCGCGTCGCCGCCCGGCACTGAGAAGAGGCTCGCCGTGTTGAACACAACAGTGGCGTCGAGCAGCGAGCCCTCGGCAATGGCCTTGGTCCAGATCTGCGCATAAGCAACCGTCCTGTCATTGCTCGCGATCGGATTGCGGAAGTAGCCGAAGGGGTTGTAGGGAATCGTGGTGCCGATGTAGGATGCGCTGGCCGGATTGAAGATCGGGTCGGCCGCGTTCACGATCCGATTATAGCGCGAAGTCGAGATGAGCCTCTGGTCGGAGACATCCTTGACATCACTGTAGCGAAAACCGGCATCGAGGTTCCAGTTGCTATTATTAATGTTGTCCATCTTGACACCAGCTGTGATCATGTAGCTGTCGACATAGTCTTTCAGGATGCGGTTGCCGAACTCGAACATACGCGCCTTGGTGCCGCCGGTGAGGTCGATGTTGAAGGGATTGAAGGGATTAAAAGCACCGGCAGCGGCCGCGCGGGCCCGGCCATCGGGCAGTGGCAACGGATTGGCCGTGCGGGCCGGGATGATGATTTCAACTACGCCCGGGGAAGTGAAGGTGCCCGTAGCCAGTGGAGCGAGTTGGTTCTCCACAAAGACCTTCGAGTAGCTGAAGTCGTAGTAGCCGCGGATGTTCTCGGAACCGAACAGCTTGGTTTCGCCGTTGAAGAAGGCGCTTTCCCGCTGCGAACCCGGATACGACATGGAAAACTCATTGAAGTTGAACCGCGAGCGGTTCGTGGCGTCATCAAAGTAGCTGTATTGGGAGGCCGGCAGCAGACCATTGTTCGTGGTATTCCGATTGCCGGGACGGGGAACAAGGCTGTTCGAATTAAGCGTCGCACCCGTCGTGG
>JANXWT010000117.1 GCA_025351035.1 Opitutia bacterium
AACGGCGCCAATTACGCGGCATGCCGTTCGCGCGCGCCGACGTGTTCCCGGCGGCGCTCACAACCTTTCTCGCGCTGGCTGAGCTCGGCGGCCTTTCCAAATTCCAGCACTCCCTCTACAATCTTCGCCACGGACTCGCTGCCGGCTTGCTCGCCGACGAAATGTGACTTTGCTGTCGGACCCAATCCTCATCCTATGAAGCGTTCGCCTCTGTTCGTTCCGTCCGTCTGCATGGCCGCGTTGGTCGCGCTGGCGGCCGGTCCCCTCCTTCCCGCCGCCGAGTTCACCGTGCTCGGTTTCACCAGTGAGCGCGCTGCCGCTCAGCTGAAACTGGAAAGCGAATACGACAAGCACCTCGACGCTGCTGATCTGCGCACGTGGCTCGAGCGCATGTCCGCCGAACCGAATCACGTCGGCGCTCCACACAACAAGGCCAACGCCGAGTTCACGCTCGAGCTGTTCAAGGCCTGGGGCTGGGACGCCCGCATCGAGACCTTCATGGTGATGTATCCCACGCCGAAGAAAATGTTCCTCGAGATGACCGGCCCGGTGAAATTCACCGCCAAGCTCCACGAGCCCGCCATTCCCGAGGATCGCACCTCCGGCGTCACGAAGGATGCATTGCCGCCCTATCACGGCTACGGCGCCGACGGCGACGTGAGCGGCGAACTTGTCTACGTTAACCGCGGCATGCCCGACGACTACAAGGAACTCGCGCACCATGGCATCAGCGTAAAAGGAAAGATCGTCATCGCGCGCTACGGCGGCGGCTGGCGCGGCCTCAAGCCCAAGCTCGCCTACGAGCACGGCGCCATCGGCTGCATCGTCTACTCCGATCCCGCCGACGACGGCTACTCCACCGGCGACGTATATCCTAAAGGCGGTTCGCGTCCGTCTGACGGCGTGCAACGCGGCTCCGTCGCCGACATGCCTGTCTATCCCGGCGACCCGACGACGCCTGGCTACGGATCCACGCCCGACGCAAAGCACCTCCCGATCTCCGAGGCGAAAACCATTTTGAAAATCCCGGTCATGCCGATCTCCTACGCCGACGCGCAGCCGTTGCTCGCGGCGCTCGACGGTCCGGTCGCTCCCGCCAACTGGCGTGGCGCGCTGCCCATCACGTATCACATGGGACCGGGCGGCGCGAAGGTCCACCTGACGATCGAGTCAGACTGGAAACTCACGCCGTGCTACGACGTCATCGCCTTCATGCGCGGCAGCGAACTGCCCGACGAATGGCTCATGCGCGGCAATCACCGCGACGGTTGGGTCTTCGGCGCGTGGGATCCGCTCTCGGGCCATGTCGCGATGATGGCCGAGGCGAAAGCCATTGGCGCGCTCGTCAAGACCGGTTGGAAACCGAAACGCACGCTCGTCTATTGCAGTTGGGACGGTGAGGAAACCGGCCTGCTCGGCTCCACCGAATGGGGCGAGACCCACGCCGAGGAGCTCTCGAAGAAAGCCGTGCTCTACATCAACTCCGACACCAACACCCGCGGCTTCCTCGGCGCCGCCGGCAGCCATTCGCTCCAGACTTTCGTCAGCGAGATTGCGGCGAGTGTCCGCGATCCGCAGACCGGCGTCTCCGTGCTCGAGCGTCTCCGGGCTAAGATTCTCGTCGACGCCGCCAAGAAAGGCGCCGAAGGCGACGAGAAAGCCGACGCCAAGTTCGCCGCCGCCAATCCGGGCCTGCCGCTTGGCGCGCTCGGCTCCGGCTCGGACTTCACCCCGTTCCTCCAGCACCTCGGCATCACGACGCTCAGTCTCGAATACGGCGGCGAGGACATGCAGGCAGGTGTTTACCATTCGATCTACGACTCCTTCGACCACTACGTGCGTTTCGGCGATCCGCAATTCGCCTACGGCGTCGCCCTCGCCCAGACCGTCGGCCGCGCAATGATGCGCCTGGCGGACGCCGATGTGCTCCCGATGCGTTTCGTAGATTTCTCCAACGCCGTCGAGCGCTACTCCGACGAAGTCCACAAACTCGCCGACGCGATGCGCGAATCCACCGCCCAGAACAGCCGCCTGCTCGACGCCAAGGCCTACCAGCTCGCGGCCGATCCGACGCTCACCTATGTCTCGCCTGAGCGCGACGCCGCGGTTCCCTTCCTCAACTTCACGGCGCTCGATAACTCCACACTCCGTCTCAAGTCCAGCGCGCTCGCCTGCGATGCCGCCTTCACTAAGGCGATGGCTGCCGGTGCCCAGCTCACCGCCGCCCAGCGCACCGAACTCGACGCCCTGATGAGCGGCCTTGAGCACAGCCTGACCAACGACGCCGGCCTGCCCGGCCGCGAGTGGTTCAAGCACATGATCTACGCGCCCGGCCTCCTCACTGGCTACGGCGTCAAGACGCTCCCCGGCATCCGCGAAGCCATCGAGAAACGCGATTGGTCCGTCGCCGAGCACTTCGTCATTGTCGCCGGCACCTCGCTCGACGACTACCGCGACCGCCTCGACAAGATCGCCAAGATCCTCGAAGCCGCCGCGACCAAAAACTGATCGCGGCCGATTTTTTCAAAGGCGTTCTGCTCACCGGCAGAGCGCCTTTTCTTTTGTAGGGCCGCCGCTTGACGCCGTGCCGTCTTTCGCTCGCGCTGCGGCGCGCCGACAAGCGGCGGCCCTACATTCCGGATCGAAACTGTAGGAGCGGCTTTACGCCGCGATGTTTTCGCCGAATCGGGACATAAAACCGCTCCTACAATTTCCCGAGTTCCTTCACCACCGTCTTGAAATCCTTCGGCAACGGCGCGGTCACATCCATTACCTTGCCGTTCACCGGATGCGTGAACACGAGGTGCGCCGCTTGCATTCGCGCCGCCCCGCCGCCGATCGCTGCAGCCCATGGTCAGGCCATGTTCGGTTCATTTCGTTTGGCGATTCTTGGGATGAGACGGTGCGCTGCCACTCGCACCCCGCGCAGCTCGGCTTGCCCGTCGTCGGTCGGTGGCGGAAAAGTAGTCTCGATGGTGGAAAGAAATAAGATCCCATGCTGTAGACCGAGTAGAACCATGTCGTCGAGAAACCACGGCTTCGTTACGATGTCCCCGCGACTGACGGTAACATGAGCGAGATACTTGTGGATGGCGGTTGCCTCGGGGGGCGGCAGAAATGGCTGCATCGTGACGCCTGGAAAGTCGCTGGCACGAATGTCGTCCTTTCGACGGGTTGTAGCGAAGAACTCGTTAAAGCAGCGGAGACTAATCATAGCCGAATCGAGCGCTGCGTTGTGAATCATGGCGCGAAGGGAGACCTCGGCCTCTGAAGTGGAAAAACGATTCGCGACAAACTCCTCGTAAAGATGGAAGCACGGTATCTGTCCGATGGTCTTGCAGATAATGTGGATTGACTGCTGAAGCTGTTCCCTTGTCGGCACGGAGGTCTAGTGGATATTGAAACGCTGAAGGTATGCCTCGTAGGAATCAGATGCGGCCGCCCTTGCGAACTGCGTTCTGAAGTAGGTGAGCTGTTCCGAGAGCGCGTTGGCATGGCTGGTGTAGGTAATTAGTGCGCTGAGGCAGCCAAAGAACGTGAGGAAGAGAGCTAGTGCTCCGATGGTTTTTAGAGCGCTCTGAAAGTCGCTCTTATCCCCACCGACGTTGAAAAGGATAATTCCGGCAACGAAAACCCAAAGGGACCATTTCAGGTAAGCGTTGTCGCGCCAGAACTGCGCCTTACGTTCGGTCTTCATGGTTTCGATGATTCGCTCATGGTCGCGGTGGTGGTGGAGCGAAGTGTCGTCCATGCCTCCTGCGTGAGTGGCTGGTTTGGCGCGTGGAAGGAATATTGTGTCCAAGAGAATGTGGGCATGGTGCGCTAGTGGCCTAACATTGATTAACCAACCGGAACATGTCGTCTAACTAATTTCCGGCAGAGACCGCCGCAAGCTTCAACTCTGGCGCAGCGATGAGTTCATAGTCAGCTCTGGTTTGTAGTCGGGTTTTGCAAAAGCGACTGCGTGCCGGACAAATTTCCCTCCACGTTCTCCGCGCGCAGGACCGGGTGCCACCGTTGGCAAGCGATACCCTGCGCCGGCAAGCGGCGGCCCTACCGTCAATCCCCGCGCTCACTCCACCGCTTTCAATTTCCCAAGCTCCTTCACCACCGTCTTGAAATCCTTCGGCAGCGGCGCGGTGAGGTCCATCCTCTTGCCGCTCACGGGATGCGTGAACACGAGATGCTCGGCGTGCAGCATCACGCGCGGCACAGGCGGCATGCCTTCGACGGGCTTCCAACCGTAAGTCGGGTCGCCGAGCACCGGGTGTCCGATGGATTTCAGGTGCACGCGGATCTGGTGCGTGCGCCCGGTGTGGATGCGGCAGCGCACCAGTGCGGCTCGATCGCCGAATTTCTTTTCCACGGTCCAGTCGGTGCGCGACGGTCGCCCGCCCTCGCCGACGGTCATGCGGTGCCGGTGGACAGGGTGCCGGCTGATCGCGCGGTCGATGGTGCCGCTCACCGTCTCCGGCACGCCGGTGACGAGCGTCACGTATTCCTTCGTCAGCGTGCGCGAGGCGAACTGGTCCGCGAGTGCCCGGTGCGCGGCGTCGTTCTTCGCCACGACGAGCAGCCCCGTCGTCTCCTTGTCGATGCGGTGCACGATGCCGGGACGCTCGACGCCGCCGATGCCGCTCAGCGAACCCGCGCAGTGCGCGAGCAACGCGTGGACGAGCGTGTCTTCGCCCGTGTTGTTGCCCGGATGCACGACCATGCCCGCGGCTTTGTTGAGCACGATCAGGTGCGCGTCCTCGAAGATCACGTCGAGCGGGATGTCCACCGGCTTCAGCTCCATGGGCGTCGTGCCCGGAAGTGAAAACGAAATCGTCTCGCCCGCCGCCACATGGTCGTTCTGCTCCAGCACTCGCTCGCCGCGCCGCACGAGGCCGGCGTCGAGCGCGCGCTGGATCGCCCCGCGGCTGTGCTCGGGAAACGCCTTGGCGAGCACCTTGTCGATG
>JANXWT010000175.1 GCA_025351035.1 Opitutia bacterium
GCTTCGCCTTGGCCGTCTTGTAGTGGCGCGAGCGGGCGCGCGGGCGGCGTTTAGTTTCGGACGCCTCGGCGGCGGTGTCCGCAGACTTCGGTGTCTCTTCGTCGGATTTTGGAGGGACTTCCATGAAAGTGGCTAGGGGCCGGTCGGTGTGGGTTGCAGGAGGCGGTCAGCCAAGGCGTTAACCTGCTCGCGGAGGAATTCGAGAGAGCCGTCGTTCAGGAGGACGAAATCGGCCAACTCGCATTTGCGGGTCAGAGGCAATTGCTTGGCTAGGCGTTGGCGGGCGAGCCCGGGCGGAATGCCGCGCTGCTCCAGCCGCCTCAATTGCTGGGCAGACTCTGTTGTGACACAGGCGGTGAAATCAAACCAATTTTCCATACCCTTCTCAAAGAGTAGGGGCACCTCGACGATAAACCTCTCCCCGCTCGCGCCGGCCAACAGCCCACGCCAATGCGCCTCAAGCCGTGGATGGAGGAGATTTTCCAGCCACGCGAGTGCCGAGTCGTCCTGAAAAACTGTTTCTGCCAGCCGGTCGCGCCGAACGGTGCCGTCGGCGTTGATCAGGTTCTCGCCAAATTTTGCGCGGATGGACGCTACAACCTCGGCGTAGCGCAATAGGATATCGCGCACGACCTGATCGGCGTCGAGCCGCCGATAGCCGCACTCCGCGAACATGGCGGCGGCAGTCGATTTGCCACAACCCATGCCGCCAGTCAGTCCTACAAGTAAGTTGGCGCGGTGTCCCATTGCGCTGGATTTGCCCACAATGGTCTTGCCCGACTAAGTAGTAAACCCTATTTCTCGGACCGCAGTATGGCCCTCCCCCACGCTATCGATACAAAGGACCCGGCGGCCGTTGCCACGGCCATCAAGCAAACATTTGCATCTATGGGCGGAGTAGCCAGCGGATCTTTATTGGACAAGTTGATTCAAGAGGTTTCTCAGATGTTCTTTGGCGAGTATTCCGGTCTGTTGCCAATCGATATGTATTATCACAACTACGAGCACACGCTGCAAGCGACTGTCTGTGCCGCGCAACTGCTTGAGGGTCGGCACCGGGCGCAAGCGGAACCGATGCTGAGCATCCGCGATTGCGAACTGACCATCATGGCTGCGCTCTTGCATGACATCGGCTTCCTAAAACGACCCGACGACCGCGACGGCACCGGAGCGAAGTATACCTTTGTCCACGAACGGCGCAGCGCGGACATCGCGCGCAGTTATCTGCCGTCACTCGGCGTGACAACGGCCGAGATCGAGGATATCGCCCTAGCCATCGGCTGCACAGGGCCGGCCAACCGGATTTCTGCCGCGACTTTTCGCCGCCCCGAGGCCCGGCTCATCGCCTGCATCCTCGTGACCGCAGATTATTTGAGCCAGATGAGCGCGCCCGACTATGTCGACAAACTGCCCACACTCTACAACGAATTCGTGGAAGCTTACGACTTCGAGGATTTGCCTGCGGAAAAACGCCTGTTTCGCAACCTCGGGGAACTCTTGGAACGCTCGCCAGCTTTTTGGGAGAAATTCGTCCGCCCCATGCTCGACACCGAAATGGAAGGCATGTATCGCTTTTTAGAAAACACGGGCCAAGCCAATCCCTACCTGCAGGCGATCGAGGACAACATCGATAAAGTCCGAAGGCGTGCAATGCGGAATGGATAACGTGTAACTCGCTCCCGATTCCCAGTAAATGTTAGCCACCATCTGTTCGGCGGCACTCGTCGGCATTGACGCCGTGCCGGTGCAGGTCGAAGTGAACACCAACGAAGTTGGCGAGCCCGGCATGACCCTCGTCGGCCTGCTCGACACCGCCGTCAAGGAATCCAGCCAGCGTGTCTACTCCGCGCTCGGCAACTCCGGGTTCCGGGCGCCGCACACGCGCACGACCATTAATCTCGCGCCCGGCGACCTTCGCAAGGAAGGTCCGCTTTACGATCTACCCATCGCACTCGGCTTACTGGCCTCCACCAATCGCCTCATCTGCGACCATCTCGAAGATTACCTAATCGCCGGCGAACTCAGTCTGTCGGGAGCGACCCGCCCTATCAAAGGGGCACTCGCAATGGCTCTCCTCGCTCGGCAAATGAAAAAGCGTGCCGTGCTTCTGCCGGCCGTGAATGCCCGCGAAGCTGCACTCGTCGAAGGGATTGCCGTCTATGCCGTCAACTCTCTCGACCAAGCGATGCGCTTTCTCAATGGTGAATTGACTCTCCCGCCTGTGCTCATTGGCAACCTCCGCCGGGAACGGCTGACGGACGACGCCACGCCCGACTTCGCCGACGTCAAGGGCCAGCACGCGGTGCGTCGCGCCGTGGAGGTCGCCGTGGCTGGCGGGCACAACGTCATCATGATCGGGCCACCGGGCTCGGGAAAATCCATGATCGCGAAGCGTCTGCCCGGCATCATGCCCGCCGCTTCCCTGGAAGAATATCTCGACGTCCTCCGCATTCATTCCGCCGCCGGCCAGACCATTCAAGGCGACCTGCATTTGTTGGAGCGCCCCGCGCGCGCGCCGCACCATACCATTTCCGATGTCGGTCTGCTTGGCGGCGGCTCTATCCCGGGTCCGGGAGAAATCTCCCTCGCCCACCAAGGCGTGCTTTTCCTCGACGAGTTACCCGAGTTCAAACGCTCCGCCCTCGAAGTGCTGCGCCAGCCGCTCGAAGACGGCCATGTCACCATCTCGCGCAGTGCCGGCAAAATCACGTTGCCCTGCAATTTCATGCTCGTCGCCGCGATGAATCCCTGCCCTTGCGGCTATCTTGGCGACACCAAACACGAGTGCCGCTGCTCTCCTCCGCAGATTCAGCGCTACCGCAACCGCATCAGTGGCCCGTTACTCGACCGCATTGACATCCACATCGAGGCACCCGCCCTTTCCATCACGGAACTGCGCAGCAGCCGCGCCGGCGAATCATCCGCCGTCATTCGCGTCCGTGTCGAGGCCGCGCGCGCGCGGCAGCGCACGCGTTTCATGAACAGTCGCGTCAGCGCCAACGCCCGCATGAACACGACGCAGCTCAAGAAATTCTGCCCGCTTGACTCCACACTCGGCGATCTACTCCAGCAAGCGATGGAGCAGCTCTCGCTCTCCGCCCGCGCCTACGATCGCATCCTGAAAGTCGCGCGCACTGTTGCTGATCTCACCGGAGCCGAGGCCATCGCCGCGCCGCACCTCCTCGAAGCCATCCAATACCGCAGCCTCGACCGCAACGTGTTCTATTGACCCAACCCGATAGTCCGCTGCACCAACAATCTCTTCGGTAGGAAGCCTCACCCAAGCGAGCCCGTAATTCGGGCCGCCACTCCTTTGCCACCGGTATCTGTCGTTCGCAAGCGGATGCCGTCGGCGTCGATGTAGATGAGCCGGTCGCGGAAAAGCGAACCGATCGCCTGCTTGAAGGCCTTCTTGCTGACGCCGAATACGTCGCGAATTTCCTCCGGCAGACTGTTGTCGTGATACGGCAGGCTGCCGCCGGCGGCCTTGAGTTTTTCGAGCACGGTTTCGGTAACCTGCGCAATGCGGCGATAGCCCGCGTGTCCGAGCGCGAGGTCGAGTTTGCCGTCGGGCCGGATAGCACGCACATAGCCTTCGACCACTTGGCCAACTTTGAGCGGCGCCGGCACCTCAGTGTGGTAGATCAGGCCGCGGTGCGCGTGGTTCACGATCAGATTGTAGCCGAGCGGACTCTTGCTCGCCACTAGGAGCTGCACGGACTGGCCTTCGTGATACGGCGGCGGTGTCAGATCGAGATGGCGGTTCAGCCGCGCGCTCGCGACGAGGCGGTCGGTGCGCTTGTCGAGCGCCACCTGCACGACGACTAAGTCGCCGGGCTTCACGGGTCCGTCCATCTCGCTAATGGGCAGGAGGAGATCCTTCTCCAAACCCCAGAAAAGAAAAGCACCGACGCCAGCCTTCACGCTCACGACCCGCAACGCGGCGAACTGACCGACGACCGCGAGAGGCTCCGTCATCGTCGCCACGAGCCGGTCCTCGGAATCGCGATACACAAATACCTCCAGCTTTTGCTTCGGCGCGAGGTCGCGCGGGATGAGGCG
>JANXWT010000201.1 GCA_025351035.1 Opitutia bacterium
GAACTTGGCGTCGGCACCCTGCATCGTGAGCGAGAGGATGGCTGATTCGCCGTCGGGAGTGATGGCGTAGGAGTTGAGGGCCTGCTGTGGGGCCTTGGCGTTTTGGTCGCGCCGCTTGAAGTTGGTGAGGCGGGCGAGGCCCGCGATGTCGGACGCCCGTTCGCCGGTGGCCAGCATTGCGAGCCGGGTGGTTTGGTCCATGGCCATGTGCGCACCCGTTGCGGCCACCTCCACCGTTGGCACGAGGAGGGCAACCGGCAGCTCGGTGACGGGTTTGAGCGTGAGGGTGAGGAAATTAGTGGAGTCGTGAGTTAAGGTGGTCTGCACGGGCTGGTAGATCGTGGGAATCTCGGCAGTCAGCGTGTGGGTGGTCCAAGGCTTGGTCTTGTCGGGCCGGTTGAAAACGAGCGGAAGCTTGGTCGGGACGGTGCCCTTTTCCTCGCCGTCGACTGTGAGAGTGGCTTCGATCGCGGCGCCGTCGGGGGCTTTCGCGTCAATGCTGAACGTGCGCTCTAGCCGCAACAAGCTGAGCGTCACCACAGGCGGGGTCGGTTGCTCAGACACGAGCGAAAAGGATTCGCCTTGGTAGTCGGTCTTCGCGAGCGCCACCGTCTGGGGCTTCCAGTTGGCGTCCTTCGTGTCGCGACGGAAAGTAACCTTGGTGGTCAGCGGCGTGGTGCCGGCGGGCTTTCCCGCAATGGTGATAGCGGCTCCGTCCGGGGCGGATTTGATCGTCACTTCGCTTTCAAACTGCAGGGCGGCGAGGGTCACGGTGATTTCCCGTTGTTTCGCCTTGGTGACGAAAGTGAAATTTTCGCTTTGGTAGCCGGTGAGCTCAGCGACAAAGGCATAGGGTTCATCGCGTCGCCTCAAGTCGAAGGTGGCGGGCGAGGCGAGCCGCTGGCCGGTCTCAGACAGAACGATGGTCGCTCCGGCCGGGAATGCCGTGACCTTGAACTGGACGGCCCAACCGTTGACCACGGCGGCCAGAGCCAAGACACACAGTGCCGACAGGCGAATGAGCGCGCGTAACATGCATGGATACCCAAGCCAAGGTTAGGCGGGCGGGTCAATTGGTATTTGTTTCGACTGGCGTCGGCGGGAGCGGCGGCTTGTATCGAACTTCGACTCCATGGACCCGCAATTCGACAAGACGGTCTTCGCACCACGGCAGAATTCCCCGACGGGCTTGTTCCAGCGCGGCGATACCGTTGGCGCCTATCAGATCGAAGATGAGCTCGGGCGCGGCGGGATGGGCGTCGTCTACCTGATCAAGCACACGAAGCTGAAAAAGAGCTTCGCCTTAAAGGCAATGCCGCCGCAGTTGGCCACGGAAGCGACGTTTGTGGCGCGGTTCAATCAGGAGGCCGAGACGCTGGCGCGCCTCAAACACTCGCATATCGTCAACGTCACCGATTTCGGTGAAAGCAATGGACGGCTCTATCTCGTGCTCGATTTCGTGGACGGCGGCACGCTGGAGAATTGGTTTCTGGCTCACCGCACCAAGGGCAAGGGCGTGCCGGCGGCGGACGTCTTGCGCATCATGGGGCAAATCCTCAGCGGCCTCGAGCACGCGCATAAAGCCGGCATTATCCACCGCGATCTCAAGCCGGCCAACGTGCTGCTTGAGAAATCAGGCGAGGCCAAAATCTCGGACTTCGGCCTCGCACGGGTCCTGGCCGAAGAAGAGGAGCGCCGCGGGCAGACCGCTTCGCCCTATAAGTTGGCCAAGCCGGACAGCGTCACCACCACCGGGACCATCGTCGGCACGATTGATTTCATGTCGCCGGAGGCCCGCAACCGAGGCCAATCGGACGCGCGTTCTGATATCTATGCCGTCGGGGTGATGACTTATTACCTACTCACCGGGCGGATGCCGCACGGCTTGGCTCAGCCCGCCACCAAACTCTTGCCGGGACTCGATTCGCGGTGGGACAAGTTCATCGTCAAGTGTCTCGAGGATTCCCCCGACGATCGTTTCCAGACGGCCGGCGCGGCCTTGGCCAGCCTGCGCGAAATGGGCAGCGCCGCGCGGATCAAGTGGGTGGTGCCGGTTATTGGCATTGGGGTCGCGGCGGCAATCATTGTGGGGGTGGCCTTGAAATCGAAGCCACCGCAACCGCA
>JANXWT010000206.1 GCA_025351035.1 Opitutia bacterium
GGGTGTTCCTCGTCGGCGAACCCGCCGCCTACATGATGGCCGTGCGCAACGCCGAATCGAAACTTCGCTGCACGCACCTCCGCGAAAAAATCCTTAACGACTCCAAGTAAAGATCCCCGGAGCAAGCTCCGGAGCATTTAACAAGACCTCTGCAAACACGATCGAGCCTCATGCAATCCACCCTCAATCCCGTTCCCCAAACCAAGCCGAAGCAAGCTTCGGGGTATCGGACCCACAGAGAATGAAGACAGGATTCTCCTCCCTCCTTTGTTCGCTCTTTCTCGCGACCGCCACGACCGCCCGTGCCGTCTCCGCTGAATTCTGGCTCGACCTCGCCGAGGGCGAAGAAGTCTCCGAAGCGCGCGTCATCGACGACCTCGCGACCGCGGGCGTCGTCTACGTCGGCGAGGCGCACACCATCGCGCGCCACCACGCGTTGCAGCTGCACCTGCTCCAGCAACTCGCGGCCCGCGGCCGACCGCTCGTGCTGTGCATGGAGCAACTCGAGGCACGCAACCAGCCCGTGATCGACCGCTACAACCGCGACGAGATCGACTACGACACACTCGTGCGCGAGAGCGACTGGGCGAAGAAGTGGAAAAACTACCTTGACTACCGCCCGCTCTGCGAGTTCGCCCACGCGAACAAGATCCCCCTCCGCGCGCTCAACGCCCCGGCCGAAGTCATCCGCGCCGTCAGCCGCGGCGGCGGCCTCGCCAAGCTCCCCGCCGAGCAGCGCGCCACGCTGCCCAAGGAAATCGTGACCGACGATACCGCCTATGAACGCATGATGGATCTCCAGCTCGCGGTGCACATGGCGCTCGATCCCGCGAAGCTCCGCTCGACGTTCGAGGCACAGGTCGCCCGCGATGAGACGATGGCCGAGAATATCGCCGCAGGCCGCCGCGATGGCGCTGTCGACAAACCGCGCACCGCGTTCGTCATCATCGGCGGCGGCCACGTGCGCTACGGCCAAGGCACCGCGTCCCGCGTGCGCCGCCGCGACCCCGGCATCGTCGAGCGCATCGTGCTCATGACCGAGAGCGGCCAGCTCGAACTCAGCGCGTCCGACAAAGCCGCCACCCGCGAAATCTCCATCACCCACGCCGACCTCCGCGAAGTCGGTCGTCCGCCCGGTGACTACCTCAACGTGCTGCCGCTGGCGGCGGCTGCGAAGTAGTCGAGTGCAAGTTTGTAGTTTAATAGACTACAAGTGACCGAATCGCTGGGACGCCCAGTTGCGCAGATTCCGGTCGGTGCAATCTGCGCAGGTTTTTCCTATGCCTGCGCGCTTGCCGTCGGCGGCGGCGATAGCATGCTTCGGCGGCGTGAACACACCCACTGATGACGCGGCGATTCTCGCGATCGAGCGGCCGCACCCGGACCTGCTGAAGTATTATCTGCTGAGCGCGCTCGCGATTCCGCCGGCGTTCCCGTTTCTCGCGCCCTACCTGTATTTCCGCTACCATACGATGCGCTACAAGTTCACCGACGAGGGCATCTCGATGAGCTGGGGCATTCTCTTCCGCCGGCAAATTATCCTGAATTACGCGCGCATCCAGGACATCCACCTGCGCTCGAACGTCGTCGAGCGCTGGTTCGGGCTCGCCAAAATCCTCGTGCAGACCGCGAGCGGCAGCACCGGTGCCGAGATGTCCATCGAGGGTCTCAAGGAGTTCGAGGCCGTGCGCGATTTCCTCTACTCGAAAATGCGCGGTGTGAAAGACCACCGCCCGGCGCACGCCGCCGTCGCGGGCGCCACGGCGTCGCCCGCCGACGCCGAACTCGCCGCCACTCTCCGCGAAGTCACGCGCGAGCTCCGCGAACTGCGCCTCGCGCTGCCCCCGCGCCAAGATGGAGGCTCCGGTCATGTTTGACGCGATCCGCCGGCTCATTCTCCGCGCGATGCGCGTGCCGGCCGAGCCGACGCCGCCCGCGGGCGCGCCGAATTCCGTCCGCGTTTTCCGCGCCGGTCACAAGCTCTACCAACTGCGCCTGCTCAGATGGGCCGTCAGCCAGATCGGCGCGACCATCGGCCTGTGTTTCTCCATCGGGTTTTTCTGGTGGTTCAAGAGCGAGGTGGAGAAAGGCTGGCTGGCGAACGAGCAAGCTGCCGTCCACGCCGCTTCGCCGGGCACTGCCGCGACCGGCCAAACGCCGCCGGCCGCACCGCCGGCCGCGACCGATGCTCCGAAACCTGCGAAGGAGACGGTGTCGGAGAAACGGGCCAAGCCCAACGCGCAATTCCGGCGCGGCTACGTCAACTTCTTCAAGTCAGTCGCCACGCGCACGCCGCGCTGGGGCATGGTGGTCCTCGAGATTTTCGAAGTCGGCGGCATTTTGGCTTTCCTCGCGCAGATTCCTGTGACCTACACCGCCGTGCGCCTCGAGTTCGAGCTGCGCTGGTATATCGTCACCGACCGCAGCCTGCGCATCCGCTCCGGTCTGGTCTCGATGCAGGAAAGCACCATGAGCTTCGCCAATCTCCAACAGGTATCCGTTTCGCAGGGGCCACTCCAGCGCCTGCTCGGCATCGCCGACGTGCAGGTCGAGTCGGCGGGCGGCGGCGGCGGCGGTGAACCCGGCCACAAGCACGACGACTCGCTGCACACCGGCATCTTCCACGGCGTGGACAACGCGAACGAGATCCGCGACCTCATCCTCGAACGCCTGCGCCAATTTCGCCAAGCCGGCCTCGGCGACCCCGATGACCATCACCAGCTGGCAAGCTCCGCGACTACAGCCCACGCGGCCATGATTCAGACTTCCTCCGCCGTTGCGCTTGCCGCGGCGCAAGAACTCCTCGCCGAGACGCGGGCACTTCGTGCGGTGTTGTCGTAGGTTGTCAGCGCTCCGTCCGGCGCGATCGGCCAGGTCTTCTGCCGTTCTTTTCCTTTGAATCCTGCGCGGAACCCGCGCAGCTTCGGAGCGTGCATGCAGACTCGATCAACCTCGATGCCCCTGAGCAACTAGCGTTGCACCGCATCCCATGATACCTACCGCCGGTCACCTCCACCCCGCGTCGTCAACTCCCGCCGCACTGACGAAGCCGAAATATCCCGGCTTTCGCGTCACTTGCAACGGCAACCAACTCGTGACGCAATACGTCGAAACGCGCATCACTGAGGGCGGCGTGTTCTACCCGATCACTCCGTCCACCGAGGGCGGAGAGATCTACCAGCAGTCCTTCGCGCAGGGCGAGCTGAACGTCTGGGGCCAGCAGAAGGTCGCCGCCGAGACCGAGGGCGAGCACGCCGCGCAGGGCGGTGCCACCGCCTACGCCGTCACCGGTCGCCGCACCGTCAACTTCACCTCCGGCCAGGGCATCGTTTACGCGATGGAGCAGTATTACCACGCGCCGGGCAAACTCTGCACCATGGTCCTCGAGGTCGGTGCCCGCGCGCTGACCAAACACGCGCTGAACGTTCACTGCGGGCACGATGATTTCTATGCCGCGCTCGACGTGGGCTGGATCATGGTGATGTCCAAAGACGCGCAACATGCCGCCGACCAGGCCATCATCCTCCGCAAGGTTTGCGAGCTGTCCCTCAACCCCGGCATGAACATCCAGGACGGCA
>JANXWT010000136.1 GCA_025351035.1 Opitutia bacterium
TGGGCCGGTGCACGAGCAGCCAAGGCACGGCGATGATCGTCACGCCCGAGCCGATGGAGCCGGTGATGTTGGCGAGCAGCAGGCGCTGGACGCGGGTGTCGCGGAGGAGGGTTTTCACGGGGCGGCGAGATGCGGCCCGCGAGGACGCGGGCCCTCCAACTCAGAGACCGTGCTGATCGACGAGATAAACGAGCGAAGCCATCGCCGCCGCGCCGAGTTCGAGCTCGCGCGGGTTCACCTTGTCCATCGTGTCGATGCGCGTGTGGTGGTAGTCGAAGTAGCGTTGCGAATCGGGCGAGAGACCGGCGACGGGGTAGCCGAGCGTTTCGAGGAGCGGATGCACATCGGAGCCGCCCTGGCCCTCGGTGAAGACGCGAATGCCGTAGGGCGCGAAGAGATCTTGCCAGCGGGCAGCTCGCGTGTGGGCGTCCTTCGCGGGGTTGCCGAGGTTGAAGCCGACGGGCTGGAAGCCTCCGTTGTCGGTCTCGATCGCGAGGAGGTGAGATTCTTTTTTCACGCCGGCGACGCGCGCGTATTCCTTGCCGCCGGCGCCGCTGTTTTCCTCGCTGGTGAAAAGCACGGCGCGAATCGTATGGCGCGGCTGATAGCCGATGGCCTTGAGCAGGCGGAGGACTTCGATGGACTCGACGACGCCGGCGCCGTCGTCGTGCGCGCCGGGCGTGATGTCCCACGAGTCGAGGTGGCCGCCGACGAGGATAACCTGCTCGGGAAACTCGGCGCCCTTGATTTCGCCGATGACGTTGTGCGAGGGCGCGTCGGGGAACCACTGGGAGTTGATCTTCATCTCGACCTGCAGGGCCGGGTTGGCCTTGAGCGCGATGCTGAGTTGATTGGCGGCGAGGGTGCTGAGCGCGGCGGCGGGGATGCGCGGGACGCCGTCTTCATACTTCGTGTTGCCGGTGTGCGGCACGTCGTCGAGCGCGAGAGTGAGCGAACGCGTGAGCATGCCGACGGCGCCGAACTTCGCGGCTTCGGCTGCGCCTTTGTTGCGCGCATCGCCGGCTTCGCCGTAGGCGCGGCCGGTGCTGACGTAGTCAGGATTCATCGCGCGGTTAAAGAACACGATTTTTCCTTTCACGTTCGCGGACTTGAGGTCGTCAAGCGCGTGGAGTTCGACGACCGAGGCGCACAAACCGGTGGAGGCCGTCGGCACGGAGCCGCCGAGGGCGACGGCGGTGAGCGCGATGCCCGGAGGCCCGATCTCGGTGATCATCTGCACGCTCTCTTTTGCACCGCGCTCCCAATGCGGGACCATCGCGGGCTGCAACTCGGTGCGGTCGGCGCCGGCTTGCTTCAACGCGGCTTCGCCCCAAAGCACGGCGCCTTCGAGTTTCTTCGAGCCACTGAGACGGCCGGGGAATTTGGTGACGAGTTCGGCGAGGTTGTCGTAGGCGGCGCGCGAAGGCAGCGCGGCGCTGTAGAGTTCGCGCAAGGCTTGGGCGTCGTCGCGCGCGGGAGTTTGCGCGAAGAGCGGAGCGGCGACGAGCAGCGCCAGCAGGGCAGAGCGGTAAAGGACGGTCAGCAGACGCATCGGAGGAGAGTTGCCAGAATAATTTCCGAGGCAAGCGGGGACTGCGGGACCACCGCACAGAGTGGGCCGACGCGGCGTCAGAACCACTTTTTCTTCTTCAGGTAGACGGCCATCAGCACAGTCGAGACGAGCGTGAAGAGGCTGGCGTAGAGATAGCCGTGCAGGGAGCGGAGCTCGGGCATGTGGTCGAAATTCATCCCATACCAGCCGCCGACCATGACCGCGGGGAGCGTGACGGCGGTCAGTGCGGTGAGGAACTTGATGCCTTCGTTGGCCTCGAAGCCCGCTTTGTTCAGGTAGATGTCGAAGGCCATCATCAGACGCTCGTGATAGCCGGTGACGGTTTCCTCGAGCCGGGCGAGGTTGTCGCGCAGGTCGCGAAAATAGGGGAGCAGCTTGGCGCGGATCATCTTGCTGTCGCCGCGGGCGAGGCGGTCGATGACATCGCGCTGCGGCCGGACAATCGTGCGCAGCCGGGAAAAATCACTGCGCACCTGGAGAATGTCGGCCACCAGTTTCTGGGATGAGGTTTTGGCGAGCACGGCTTCTTCCAGCTCCTCCAGTTCATTGCTGAGTTCAGCCATTACCGGGGCGTAATTGTCGATCAGGAGATCAAGGAGCGAGTGGGCGAGGCGGTCGGGGCCGCGCGGGCCCGGCCCGGCGTTTTTCACCAGCCGGTCGATCAAGGTGAGCACGGAGCGCAGGGAGGCGCGGTGAAAGGTGACGAGGTAGTCCTTGCCCAAAAAG
>JANXWT010000264.1 GCA_025351035.1 Opitutia bacterium
CCGCCACGCCGCGGATGCCGTAGAGTTCGGCGAGGCGCTGGTTGATGAGCAAAGTGTCCGATGCGACGAGTTGGCGGACGCCCAGATTTTGCGTGAGCAGCTTGCGGAAATATCCGCGCGATTCCGAGAGCATCGAGTCGCGCAGCCACGGGTCGAACTCGGGGTAAAGGTTCGGGTCGGGCGTGGTGAAATCCATTTTCTTCAGCTCCAGCCATTCATCAAGGAAGTGCACCACGAACCGTTCCGAGCGCGCGTCCGCCAGCATCCGCTCGACTTGCGCGCGGAGCGTGGCGGGCTGGGAGAGCGTGTTCTTGGCCGCGAGGTCGAGCAGCACTTCATCCGGCGCGGAGTCCCACAATAAGAACGAGAGCCGCGACGCGAGCGCGTAGTCGCCGAGGCGCGGTGCGCCCGTTTGTGGCACGCCGGATTCGAGCCCGATGAAGAGAAAATCCGGCGCACACAGCACCGCCTTGTAGCCCGCGAGCATCGCCTCCTCGAAGCTCGCCCCGCGCGCGAGCTGTGCCTCGACGATGCCGGTGAACGGCTTCATTTCCTCCTCCGACACGGGCCGGCGAAAGGCGCGCGTGGCAAAGGCGAGCAGCAGACTGCGATGGTCGGCGGGCTTGGCCGCGATAGCATCGGCGGGCGACGGCTTCGGCGCGGCGATTTCGATGTTCGTCAGAAAAAGATTGCGGTCGCGGAGATTCCGGTCGGATTGTTTTTCGTCGTAGAAGTCGTTCATGAACTGCACGCCCACCGTCACCGGCCCGGCGCTCTCGACGCGAAATTTCGCGCGATACGTTTTCGCGGACCCGCGCAGTGCATCCACGGAAAACCGCCCATGTGGCATCTCCTGCTCGCCGACCATGAGATACATCTTCGCCGCCTCCTTGCCCGCGTGCGTCTCGTAAGCCGTCACCGCCATCTCGTATTCGCCCGGCACCGCACAGTTCACCTTCGTTGCCACCGTGCCGTTCACATTCAGGCAGCGTTCCTCGCCGAGCATTTGGCCCGGACCTTTGAAATCCGCGAGCGGCAGCTTCGCCGTTGCGCCAGCCTCCACCGTCGGCGCACCGGCGAGCATCGGACGCGGATGCGCCGCAACAGGCGTCTCGCCAAACAACCGCCGCTGACTCTCCGGCGGCCATTGCTCGACGAGCGGCCCCTCCGCCTCAAACCAATCATAGGCCACAGCCGGCCCAGTATAGCTCCTCACGCCCTCGCTCTGCCCACCGTTTTGCGCGGCGCTGGCGGGCAGCGTCATCGCGTGAAAGGAAATGCGTTCGCCGGGATTGAGCCAGACTTTGAACTCATGCGTCTTCGGCTGAAACGAGGGCGCATCGAAGTAGCCGAGCGGCACGCTATTCAACGAAGCTCGGATGATGTGCGTGGCCTCCGTTGCGCCGTAAAACTCCACATTTTCCATCCGCCCTTCCCCCGGCTTTTCCTGCGGCAGCCGCGTGAACTCCCATTGGCCGGCGGGATTCTTGAAATACGGCGGGCCAAAAATGTCGAAGTTTTGCACTAGATTACGCACTGCTGGCACCGCCTTGGTGCGCTCCCAGCGCAGGCTCCAGATGGAAAAGCGCACGCGATACCAGCCCGCCACCGTGGGGCGAAAATGATCCATCTGAATTCCCTCCGGCTGATGCGCGCCGATGACGCCCGTGAGCACCGCCGCCGAGTCCGCCTTGCCCTCAAAAGTCGCCCCGCGATAGGTATTGCCATAGTCAGCCTGCGGATTGCCCACCACGTGCGTCGTCAGCCCCGGCGCGAGTTCGCGTCCCAGGAGCGGCACCGCACTGTGCACCGCGAGCGCCCCACGCATCGAGTCCTGCTCCGCCGCTGGCTCGTGCCATTTCACCAGCGCTGGTCGCGCCGCCGCCTTCACCACCGCCTGCCGAAGCGCCACGTCGGCGGTTTGCAAATACTTCGTCATCTGGACGTACGAGATGTCGAGCGCGCCCGCGACTTTATCGAAACCGAACTGCTGCCCATCTTCCGGCAGCAGCTCCTTCACGCGCAGCAGCGGCAGCGCCAGCAG
>JANXWT010000308.1 GCA_025351035.1 Opitutia bacterium
CCGCCTCGACCATATAGTCGGCTTTCAAGCGTCGGCCGAAACCACCGCCGATCCGCGGGATGTGGATGGTGATTTTCTCCTCGGCGATCCCGAGCGTTTTCGCGACGAGCTCGCGGCCGACTCCGGGCATCTGGGTGGGCGCCCAAAATTCGATGCGGTCGCCCTGCCAGTGGGCGAGGCAGTTCATCGGTTCCATCGTCGCGTGCGCGAGGAACGGGTAAGAGTAGTTGGCTTCGACTTTCTTCGCCGCGCTGGCGAACGCCGCGTCGACATCTCCGTCGTTGCGGATGACGCGGCCGGGTTCGCTCGCGAGTTTGTCCGCGAGGGCCGCGTAGGATTCGGAACGCTGCTCGCTGTTTGGGCTTTCGTCCCAAGAAATCTGTAGCGCCTGTTTGGCTTTGAGCGCAGTCCAAGTGTTGTCCGCGACAATGGCGACGCCGGGCAGGAGACCGTCTGCGGGCGTGAGGTGGCCTTCAACCACGAAGGCGTCACGCACGCCGGGCAGGGCTTTCACGCGGTCGAGGTTGGCGCTGCGGAATTTTGCGCCGAAAACGCGCGCTTTCACAAAGACGGCGTAGAGCATGCCCGGGCGCTTGAGGTCGAGACCGAAGAGTGGCTGGCCGGTGACGATGGCGAGATTGTCGACGCCGCCGGTGCGGCTGCCGATGAGCTTGTAGTTTCTCGCGTCCTTGAAGCGCAGGCTATCCTTCGCCGGAACCGGCAGCGTGGCGGCCTTGGCCGCGAGTTCGCCGTAGCCAAGGCGGCGGTTGCTGGCGCGATGGAGCACAGTGCCCGCTTCCGTTTCGCACTCGGTTGCAGGGACGCCCCAGGTCTGCGCGGTGGCGGCGACAAGCATCGCTCGCGCGGCGGCACCGGCCTCACGCAGCGGCTGCCAGTTGCGCCAGACGCTGTGGCTGCCGCCGGAGTATTGGATGCCATACGCGGTCTCGTTGAAATCCGCTTGCTCGATGCGCACGGACTTCCAATCGGCATCGAGCTCTTCGGCGAGAATCATCGGCAGCGAAGTCTTCACGCCCTGCCCCATGTCGGCGTTCTTCGCCATCAAAGTTACCATGCCGTCAGCGCCGATCTTGATGAAGGCGTTCGGCGAGAACGTAGCTGCGCCCGCTGCCTCAGCCGCGGAGAGTTCGTTGCTGCTCTTCAGATAAAATCCAAGCATGTATGCGCCGCCGGCGAGGCCGGTGACGCGGAGAAAGTCGCGACGGTCGAGAGAAGGCGTGTTCATTTCTGGCCTCCTTTCGCGGCGGCGTCTTTGATCGCCGAGCGGATACGCAGGTAGGTGCCGCAGCGGCAGAGATTGCCGGCCATCGCACCGTCGATGTCGTCGTCGGTCGGGTGCGGAGAATTTTTCAAGAGCGCCGCGGCCGTCATGATCTGGCCGGCTTGGCAGTAACCGCATTGAGGCACGTCGTGGTCGCACCACGCTTGCTGGAGCGGATGCGAGCCGTCGGTCGAGAGACCCTCGATGGTGGTGATCTCCATGTTGGTCACGGTCGAGACGGGCGACTGGCACGAGCGGGCCGGCACGCCGTTGAGGTGAACAGTGCAGGCGCCGCATTGGCCGATCCCGCAGCCAAACTTGGTGCCGACGAGGTCGAGGTTGTCGCGGAGGACCCACAGCAGGGGTGTGTCAGTCGCGGCCTCCACGGTGTGGACCTGTCCATTCACTTTCAGGGTATAGCGAGGCATAGGCAGAATACGGTTCGAATGAAAATTTGTTAAACGAAATCGCCAGCGGCAACGAATTTGCGACGAGCCGTTGTCTGCTCAAGCCGAGCAGTCGTCTGGCGCGACAAGATCGCTGTGGTTAAGTTTCGTTGCTCTTATTTCGTCTGGCGCGGCGGGCTATACAGGCGATGGTGGCCGCGGCAGCGTGATGGTGCCGCTCCATTTCGGTGACGAGGCCAGTGTTCCAGTCCGGCTCGCTGCAGTCAGCGAGATCCTAGGCGTATTCGCAAAAGTCCTGTGGACGGAGACTGTTTGGCGGCGGCGCAGAGACGGCCGGCTTCCTCGAAGGCGGAGTGCAGTTCAGTCGCGAAAAAACAGTGTATCCCGCGGGCAGGAAAGCCAGACAATGCACCAAGGCAAGCGGGTGGACTTACGGCACGGTGAAGTCGATCAATCGTTTCTGCCGGTCAACTTTCAGCACGACAACCTCGATCTTGTTGCCGATTTCGAAAGTGCGCTTGGACTTGCGCCCAATGAAGGCCGTGCCGGCGCCGTTGAGCGTGTAGAAATCGTCCTTGAGGGAGGAGACGGGCACGAGGCCGAAGCCGCCTGCCTGCGTCAACTCGACAAAGAAGCCGTGATTGCGGACGTCGGTGATGACAGCGGCAAAGTGTGTCTTCTTTTTCTTCTCGGTCTCTCGTTCGAAATATTCGGTGAGCTTCACTTTCACGGAATCGCGCTCGGCCTCGGTGCTGTTGATCTCGGTGAGACTGAGATGCTCGGCGAGCACGTCGATGCGGGCGATGTTGTAGCCGCCGTGATAGCCGGCAGGGGCGGGCTGGCCCTGATGTTTGATCAAATAGTGCTCGAACACACGGTGCACGACGAGGTCGGAGTAGCGACGGATCGGCGACGTGAAGTGGGTGTAGTCGTTTTTGTTCAACCCGTAGTGGCCGTCGGGCTTCGCGCGATAACAGGCCTTGCGCATGGAGCGCAGGAGCTGCGTGCGGAGCAGGTGGCCCTGGGGATGGTCCTTGAGATAGGTGAGCAGTTTCACGACCTCGTCACGATTGGTGAGATCACCGACCTTGATGCCTTGAGCGCCGAGCAACTGGCGGAACTCTGCGAGGCGGGTTTCGTCGGGGTCGTCGTGCACGCGGTAGAGCGAGGGCAGATGGTTCGAGCGGGTCAGGCGCGCGACGGCTTCGTTAGCCAGCAGCATGAACTCCTCAATGAGTTGGTGGCTTTCGTCGTTCTGGATGAGTTCGATGCGGTCGGCGTAACCTTCGGCATCAACGAAAATTTTTGTCTCCGGCATGTCGAGATCGGGGCTGCCGCCCTTCATGCGTTCGCGGCGGAGCTTGCTGCCGATGGTCCAGAGCTGGCGAACCCACATCTGCAAATCGCCGAGTTCGTAGTCGGTCAACTCCGAGA
>JANXWT010000319.1 GCA_025351035.1 Opitutia bacterium
CCGCCTCCTCTGCCCCTGTAGCGTATTAGAACCTTACCTTGAGGTCACGAACTCAGAAACGGCGGGCGATACTTCCGGTAATCATACACAAACGAATGAAGCTTTAAGTTTCCACGGTTTCGCAATGTCGCTTTACGCCCATCTTCTGGGATGCGGCTGAGGTCAAAGCCATGGAGCTGGAATTTTTTGAGAACACTTGGTTGGACGTCTGGGATGGACGGGAACCCAAAGAACCGGTGGGAGCGATCTTCACAAAGCCGCCGATCATCTCTCTGATTCTTGATTTGGCCGGTTACACTCCGCATCAGAGGAGATTGGCGGACTTCCGACTGCTAGAGCCAAGTTGCGGAGATGGAGCGTTCATCTCTGAAGCCATACGACGGCTTTTGATTTCAGAACAAGATCACAAGGGAGTGATTGATTGGCAAAGTCAGACTTTGGCTGAGGCCATCACCGCGTGTGATCTGAACAGTGGGTTTGTGGCTCTGGCACGAAGCGCTACGCAAGCATTTTTGTTGAAAGAGGGTTGTCCAGTTCTTAGGGCAGAAGAACTCGCTGCAACATGGATTCGGCATGCCGATTTTCTCCTCTCCGCGTGGCCCGACAGATTTGATTTCGTGGTCGGCAACCCGCCTTATGTTCGAATTGAGGAACTGCCTCCGCATGTATTGCAGCGTTACAGGGAACTCTACCAGACTTGCACTGATCGGGCTGACCTCTACGTGGCGTTTTTCGAGAAGGGTCTGCGATTGCTGTCGTCGAAAGGATGCTTGGCTTACATCTGCGCCAATCGGTTCGCCAAGAACCTTTATGGTCGGCAGCTGAGGCAGTTGATCGCGCAGGAATACCACGTCCGCTATTATCTTAACCTTGAGCATACACAGCCGTTCGAAACCGACGTTTCGGCCTATCCTTGCATCACGGTAATCGACCGAGAACGCGACTTGCCAACCCACGCCGCAACCCTTGAAAGCGTTGATGCCGGCATGATCGAGAGTCTACGGCCAGCGAGCCGTGCACAGAATACCAGCTTGGCGGCATTTCCATCCTGGTATTTAGACGGGGCCCCATGGATCGCTACCGAACGCGGGAGCTTTGACCGATTGACGCACTTAGCCGCGAATTGTCCGACGCTCGAAGAATCTGCGGAAGGCACGCGAGTTGGCATCGGGGTGGCGACAGGCGCGGATGAGGTTTACGTCTGCCAAGGACTTGATCCGACAATCGAGCCGTCGTGCCAGCTGCCGTTGGTCATGGCTGCGGATATTCAGCCGTCGGTGCTTACGTGGTCGGGGCACTATTTGATCAATCCTTTTGACGACATTGATGACGGCAGCCTGCGTGACTTTAAATCCTATCCGGGTCTGGCGGCTTATTTCGGCAAACATCGTTCAGCACTCATGGCGCGGCATGTTGCCCAAAAGCGCAGTGAGTCATGGTATCGCACGATTGATCGGGTGACGCGCACTCTTGTGGCCAAATCCAAATTGATAATACCCGACATTCAAAATGGCGGTGTCGTGGGATACGATGACGGGAAATTCTATCCGCATCATAACGTCTATTGGATAACTTCAACCGCTTGGAATCTGCGCGCGTTGCAGGCTTTGCTCCGGAGCAGCATCGTGCTCGAACAAATACGAGCCCACTCGGTGCAAATGAGAGGGGGGGCGCTCAGGTATCAGGCGCAGGTTCTGCGCAAGGTTCGGCTGCCCGAGTTCGCTGCACTTTCTGGAAATTTGGGTTCCAGGCTGGAGCAGGCCGCTGGCACCGATGATCAAGGGTTGCTTGATGAGCTGGCCGAAGAGGCTTTTGCGCTCTGACTGAACTTAGTCGCCTCACGCCTCGTCCAGCTTCCGGCGGCGGTCGACTTTCTCCATCTTGAATTCGTCTTTCGGCAGGACGTTGTCGGTGACGAACACCGAGACGGGCGTCTTGGTTTTCACGAAGACATCGGCTTCCTTGAAATACTTCGTGCTCACGCTTTCGAGCGCCTCGCCGATGGATTTCACCGGGAGCAGGCGGCCGCGCTTGGAGGCGTTATAGTCGTAGGCGCCGCGGCAGACGCGCTCGGCGGTCGAGTGCGGGCTGGCGTCCTCCGGGATCTGCAGCACCCAGCCGACGAGGTCGTGCTTGGGCAGTTTGCCCGCGGGGTCGGAGAGCAGCATGATGAACTGCTTCTTCATCGGCGGCGGCTTGATGTCGTCGTCGGCCCCGGGTTGCGTGGCGAAATTCATTTCCTCGACGATCTCGCGCAGGAGCGAGGGGTCGATTTTGTGTTTCTTGAGGATCTCAGCGACCTGACTGACTTCGATTTTTGCCATGGGAATATTGGGGGAAGGGTCACGGCTTACAGGGCCGGGCCGTGCTGACCAAGCGAAATTCCCAAGAAACGTCGATTATCCCGCGCCGACGGGAAAAATCGCAATCACGGTCTTGTCAGGACACGTTGAAACACTATGAGTCGTGCCTCCTTTTTATGAACCCACGGTCCTTCGCCCAACGTCTGTCTGTCCGCTCAATTCTTGCCGGAGCCGCGCTGGCGGTCATGGCGTTCGCCATTGCCGGTTGCGGCAAGGCGGCGAAAGACGCCTCCAGCGCTTCGGCCGCCAAGACGGCCGGCAGCGCGGTCGCGATCGAGTCCGTCGACCAGAAGGTCAGCTACGGCATCGGCTACAACTTCGGTTCCGACCTCGCCCGTCAGGGTGGGATCAAAGCGGACCCGGACGCGCTCCGCGCCGGCATCGAGGACGGTTTGGCCGGTGCCAAGACGCGCATCCCTGAGAGCGAACTCCAGGCGGCTTTCGGGGCGCTGCGGGAAAAAACCACGGCGGAGCAGTCGAAGGCGGGCGAGGCTAATTTGGCGAACGCGAAAGCCTTCCTGGAAACGAACTGCAAGCGCGCGGGCGTGACGACCACGGCGTCGGGCCTCCAATACGAGGTGATGAAAAGCGGCCACGGCGCGAAGCCGAAGCCGACCGATACCGTCGAGGTGCATTACCACGGCACGTTGTCCGATGGCACGGTGTTCGACAGCTCCGTCCAGCGCGGCGAGCCGATCCAGTTTCCGGTGACGGGCGTGATCCAGGGCTGGATCGAGGCGCTGCAATTGATGTCGGTCGGCGACAAGTGGAAACTCTGCATCCCGCCGGCGCTCGGCTACGGCGCGCGGGCGTCAGGCAAGATTCCGCCGAACTCCGCGCTGATCTTTGAAGTCGAGTTGCTCGGCATCAAGTAAGCGGTGCGGCCCGGATTTTTTTACACGAAGCAGCCAAGGCGCAAAGCAGGAACCCCGTGGCGCAAAATCTGGAGGAACTATTCGACGTGGTGGACGAGCACGACTGCGTGACCGGGCAGGCAACCCGGCGCGAGGTGCATGCCCGCGGCTGGCGGCACCGGGCGGTGCACCTGCTCGTGAGCAATCGCGAGGGCCGCGTGTTTTTGCACCAGCGCTCCTTGGCCAAGGACCTTTTCCCCGGCGCGTGGGATTCCTCGGCGGCGGGGCATGTCGGCGCGGGCGAGGACTATGACGGCACGGCGTTGCGCGAGCTGGCGGAGGAACTCGGCTGCCGGCCGCAAAGCGCGCCGCAACGACTGTTCAAGATCGAGGCGTGTCCGGACACCGGTTGGGAATTTGCGTGGGTTTACCGCGTGGAGGACGAGGGGCCGTTCGCGTTGCAGGCCGAGGAGATTGCGCGCGGCGACTGGTTCACGCTGGCGGAGATCGACCGCTGGCTCGTGGAACAGCCGGGGGATTTCGCGAGCGCGTTTGCGCTCGTGTGGCGGCGGGGCCGGACGTTGCTCACTTCGGGCGCTGGCTCACGATAAACTCGAATTGCTTTTGCGAGAACAACCGGCGGGGCACGCGGCGCTCGGCCTCGGCGATCAGCTTGTCCCAGTCTTCGTCCGTCGGTGCGCGGTAGGGCTCCCACGACGTGTGGTGGCCGGTCTTGCGGCTCCAGGTGATGCTCGTGCCAAACACCTCGACCAGCATCTGGTATTTTTTCCCGTCCTCGAATTTTTTCCACCAGCCGAATTCCATGGCGCTACCCGTAACGCGTCCTAGGGCGACCGCAAGCCCGCGCCGCGGCGCGCGGGATTGATTGGACGCAGCGGGGAGGATTCGCAGCATCTCCCGTCATGCGCTGGCTCCTTCATTTTGTCACTCTGCTCGTCTTGGCCGTGATCGTCTGCGCCCAGACGGGAGCGGACATCGCGCAACGGCACGCCGAGCGCGCCGGGGAGCAATTGGGGAAACTGACCGCTTACCGCGCCGAGGGCCGGACCTTCATCGGGAACAACGAGGTGCCGTTCACGATGTGGGCGCAGCGGCCCGACCAGTTGCGCATCGAGAGCTCCACGCCGGGCCGCCGGCTCGTGCAGGTTTACGACGGGGTGCATCCGCCGTGGACGAGCCACTCCGAGGCCGCGGGCGGCGCGGCGCAGCTGATGACGGGGGCCGAGGCGCGCGAGTTTATCGCCAATGCCGATTTCGACGATCCGTTGGTCAACTTTGCCGCGAAAGGGTTCTCGGTGGACTACGCGGGCTCCGATGAGGTCGATGGGCACACCGCCCACAAGCTGCTTGTGATGAGCAAGAGCGACGACATCAGTTTCCTGTGGGTCGACACCGAGACCAACGAAATCGTCCGGCGCATGACGTATCGGACCGTGCAGGAGCAACGCGCCGTGATCGACACCTACTTCCGGGATTTCCAGCCGGTCGAAGGCGTCAAGTTTCCCCGCAAGATCGAGGCGCGCACCAACGGCCGCATCATCTACACGACGCTCATCGACCAGATGGAGCCAAATCCCGAGAAATGGCCGGCCGATCTTTTCGAACACCCCGGCGGCTGGCCCGACGGGAAGCCGGTCGCCGCGCCGAAGGCAGACGAGCCCAAGCCGGCGGAGGGGAAGCCCGAGGTCATCGCCCCCGCCGCTCCGAGGCCGCCGGACAAACCGCCGGAGGAAGCCGGCGACAAGCCGAAGTCTGGCTGAGCAAACGGCGGCCGGCGGCTGCATGGGCTCAATCGCGCGAGAGTTCCTCGGCGCGGCGCGTGGCGGCGAGGATGGTGTCGCGCAACGTCTCGCGGAACTGGCGGGCGGCCATCACTTGCAGGCCGGCGGCAGTCGTGCCGTTGGGCGAGACGACTTGGGTGCGCAGCGTCTCGGGGTCCGTGCCGGTGCGGGCGAGGAGGCGGGCCGCGCCGAGCACGGTTTCGGCGGCGAATTTTTTCGCGATCTCGGGTGGCAGACCAGCGGCGAGGCCGCCGTCGCGCAACGCGGCGACAAATTCGAAAACAAAGGCCGGGCCGCTGCCGCCCAGAGCGGTGATGGCGTCGAGGTGCGGCTCGGCGACTTCGACGGCGGCGCCCATGGCGTCGAGGATTGACTGGACGAGGGCCCGGTCCGCAGGCGAAAGCGGCGCGGCGGCGCACCAACCCGTGATGCCGGCGCCGATGGCCGCGGGGGTGTTGGGCAGGAAGCGCACGAGGTTGCGCGCGCGCGGGAAAACTTGGGCGAGGCGCGTGAGGCGTTTGCCGGCGAGGACGGAGATGACGAGTTTGCCAGCGGTGAGATCGGCGAGGCGCGGGTCGGCGGCGGCGAGCGCTTGCGGCTTGAACGCGACAACCACGGTGTCGGCACCGCCGAGAAGTTTCGCGAGATCGGGCTCGAACGTGAGGCCGGTTTCAGCGGCAAGTTTTTGTGCGGAGGCGCCGTGCTTGCTCGTGCCGGCGAGGTCGGCGGGCGCGCAGGCTCCGTTGGTGAGCAGACCGCGGACGATGGCCGAGGCGAGATGGCCCGTGCCGATGAAGGCGATCTTGGGGGCGACCATGGGCGGAGCGACCGGGCAGTTTCAGCCGAAAAACCGCGGCGAAGGCGCAGTAGCTCCCGGGAGACGTAGGGGCGCAGACTTGCTGCGCCCAAGGAGGTGTCGCGCTGAGAGGGCGCAGCGCGACTGCGCACCTGCTATCAGATCGGACACGGCAGCATGCATGGCGCGCGGGCTAGAGGTGCCGGGGCTTGCGCTCGAGCGGGTGACGGATGGTCGAGACAGCGCCGCCGCCGGTGCGATCAAGCAACGTCACCTCGCCACCGAGGCTGCGCATCGCTTGGCGGGCGACGGTGAGCCCCATGCCGACGCCGACGGTGTGTTTGGAGCTGATAAACGGTTCGAACGCGTGGTCGCGGATCTTGGGGTCGAGCCCACGGCCGCGGTCCTCGACGTGGACGAGGAGGAACTTGCCGTCGTCGCTATTGCTGGTCATTTCGGTGCGGATATTGATGGAGCGCCGGTGGTCCGGGGCGTCGTGGTAGCTTTCCCACGCGTTGATGAGCAGCTTGGCCACGGCATCCTCGAAGACCTCGGAATTGGTCTCGATGGCCAGGTCGCCGGCGGGGTTCTCGACGGTGACGGGCTGGTCGATCTTAAATTCGGTTTGATAGCGGCGGATCGAATTATCGAGCAGGCGCGGGAGATTTTGCGGGCCGAGTGGCGGGCGGTTTTTGACGACGAGGGTGGTAAGCTGCTTGATGATGGCGACGATCCGGTGGACGGCGTCCTCAAGGTGCTGGGCATTTTTGCGGACGAGCTCGGGTTTTTCGTGATAGGTTTTGATGAGGTCGACGTAGCCGAT
>JANXWT010000341.1 GCA_025351035.1 Opitutia bacterium
GGCATCGACTCGCACAACATCGACGACACCCGCACGCGCTCGCGACCGGTGCACACCGTGCTCCTCGGCGCCGACGTGCCCACTTTGCTTATCTTCGGCGGGACGGCGTAGAAATGGAAATTGGCGTCGGGGAGCGAGCCGAGGTTGCACATGTGTTCGCAGACGAGCACGTCGGCGCCGAGGAGCACGGTGTGCACCGGTCGCGAGCGCGTGCGGGTGTCGTCGATGTTGTGCGAGTCGATGCCGACGAGTTTCGCGCCGGCCTGAACGAGATGTTTCGCCGCCGCCTCGGTCAGGTAGGGATGGTTTTCAAAATAGCGGTCGGTGCGCCAGAAGCCGGCCCAGCCGGTGTGGACGAGCACGGCTTTGCCGGTGACGTTGACGCCGGCGAACGCATCGGCGTCGACCGTGATGCTTTTCTCATGCGGCGCACGCACGACGATGGCGTCGAGGTGCGCGAGCTGGATGAGCTCGAGCTCGGAAAGATCCTTGCCGCTGGCATAGCGGTGGAACGGGCTGTCGAGATACGTGCCGGTGTTGCCGACCATCTCGAGTTTGCCGATTTGGAACTCGTGGCCGTCGGCGTAATTCTTGCGCGAGTCCTCGCGCGAGAGGAAGTCACACATGATGGGGGCGGGGAGACCCTTGTAGGTGATCATGCCGGCTTCGATGGTGTGGCTGACGTCGATGAGTCTCATGGTGGTTTGCTTTGGTGGCTCGGTCGGATTGAGCAGCTAAACCCACCCGCTCACCGGCGCGATTTCTTTCTTTGCGTCGGCGCGGCTTTGCATGAGATTCGGCCCGCATGCCGCCCGCACCCATCCGCTATTTCCACCGCGTTAAGCAGACCGTCGAAACCGAGCAGGTCTACGGCGAGAAATGGCTGCGCTGGACTTACGAGAGTTCGCTCGGCCGGCTCGCGTTGAACCTGCTCGTGAAACGCGCCGTGCTCTCGCGCTACTACGGCTGGCGGATGAATCTGCGCGACAGCGCGCGCCGCGTGCTGCCGTTCATCGTCAACTACAACCTTGATGTCGATGAATTCGCGAAAACCCCCTATGCGTTCAAGACGTTCAACGAGTTTTTCTACCGCGCGCTGAAACCCGCCGCGCGACCGGTCAACTCCGGCGAACGCACCGCCGTATTGCCGGCCGACGGCCGGCACCTGGCGTTGCAGAACGTCGATGCCGCCGCCGGCTTCTACGCGAAGGGGCAGCGGTTCGATCTGCCCGCGTTTCTCGGCGACGCGGAACTCGCCGCGAAGTTCGCGGGCGGTTCTCTGTTGATCTCGCGGCTCTGTCCGGTCGACTACCACCGGTTTCATTTTCCCGTCGGTGGCGTGCCCGGCGAATCACGGCTGATCAACGGCTGGCTGTATTCGGTCAGCCCCGTCGCCTTGCGGCGCAACCTTGGCTACCTGTGGGAGAACAGGCGCATGGTGACGCTCGTCGATTCGCCGGTTTTCGGCCGCGTGGCGGTCGTCGAGATCGGCGCGACGATGGTGGGCAGCATTGTGCAAGGCTTCGTGCCCGGACGCGCGGTCGCCAAGGGCGACGAGAAGGGACTGTTCGCGTTCGGCGGCTCATGCGTTGTCACGGTTTTCCAAAAAGACCGCATCAAGTTCGACACGGACCTGCTCCAGCCTAGCATCGACAGCCTCGAAACCTACGCGAAGATGGGCGACTCACTCGGCACGGCGCCGTGAGTTTACTTTTCAATCGCAGATTTTTTAACCACGGATTGCACGGATGAATACCGATAAATGCCCTATGCCCCACCTCGATTCTAATCCGTCGATATCCGTGGCCAAGAAAACGGCCCGGCTATTTTCCCTCAGCCTCGCCAGTCTGACCATCGCCCACGCCGCCGACTTTGCATTCTCCGAAGCGACGATTGACTCGCTCCAGGCGCGCATGGCGGCGGGCACGCTCACCGCGCACGAGCTGACCGCGGCCTACCTCGCGCGCATCGCCGCCATCGACAAGACCGGCCCCGCGATCAACGCCGTCATCGAACTGAATCCCGACGCGCTCGCCATCGCCGATGCCTTCGACGCCGAGCGCAAGACCGGCCACGTGCGCGGGCCGTTGCACGGCATCCCGGTTCTCATCAAGGACAACCTCGACACCGCTGACCGGATGCAGACGACGGCGGGCTCCCTCGCACTCGTCGGCCAGAAGCCGCCGCGCGATTCGTTCGTCGCGGCGCGATTGCGTGCGGCCGGAGCCGTCATCCTCGGCAAGACGAACCCTACCGAATGGGCCAATTATCGGGGCAACAATTCCAGCAGCGGTTGGAGCGGGCGCGGTGGGCAGACGCGCAACCCTTACGCGCTGGACCGCAGTCCTTCCGGTTCGAGTTCGGGCTCCGGCGCGGCGGTCGCGGCCAATCTTTGTGTCGTGGCCATTGGCACCGAGACGAACGGCTCGATTCTCTCGCCCGCCTCGGCCAATGGTATCGTGGGTCTCAAGCCCACGGTCGGACTCGTCAGCCGCGCGGGCATTATTCCGATTGCGGCTTCGCAGGACACGGCCGGGCCGATGGCGCGCACCGTCGCGGATGCGGCGCTCGTGCTCGCCGCGATCGCCGGGGCCGACTCGCGTGACGCGGCCACGGCGGCGATCCCGGCCGACTTGCCGGCGCAACTCGCCGCCGCACTCCGGCCCGGCGCGCTGCGCGGGGCGCGGATCGGCGTCGTGCGCGGACCGTTCGGTTTTCATGCGCGCATGGAGCCCGCACTTGCCCGCCTGATCGACATGTTACGTGCCGCCGGCGCCGAAGTCACGGACCCGGTGAAGATCGGTTCGCTCGGGAAATTCGGCTCTGCTACCGGCGACGTGCTCTCGTATGAATTCAAAGACGGGATCAACCGCTACCTCGCCGAGCCCGGCCGGGTGACGCCAATGAAGAC
>JANXWT010000357.1 GCA_025351035.1 Opitutia bacterium
GCAGCAGTTCCGTCCTTGCACGCTCCGGAAATTATTTGGCTGGGAACGCCTGCAGGGTGCCGTCGAGCCCGGCGACGAGAATCATGCCGTCGGCGCAAGCGAGCGATCCGGCGATGCCGGCGAAATAGGATTTCTCGAGCAGCGGGATGGGCTTGCGCCAGAGCAGTGCGCCGGTTTTCCGGTCAAGCGCGCCGAGCGAGGCTTTTTGAGTGACAAAATATTGGGCGGCACCGGCGGTGCCGTAGTAGACGGTGTCGCCGACGACGAGCGGTGTGCCCCACGTCCAGCCCCAGACTTGCGCGGTCCAGCGGATCTTGCCGGTCGCGGGTTCGATCACGCGCACACGCCGGCTGTCCGACGCGCCGATGTAGAGCAGACCGTCGGCGGCGAGCACGGGCGCGGATTCGACCCACGACAGCCAGTAGAAGACGGTCCAGAGTTTTTGGCCGGTGGCCGCATCGAGTGCGTAGAGCAACGCTTGGTCGCGTGTGCCGGTGACGAGTTTGTCGTCGGCGAGCACGGGCGCGGTGGTGACGGGGCTGCCGGTGTCGAACCGCCAGAGCGGCGCGCCGTTTCTGCGGTCGAAAGCGTAGACGAAATTATCCGTCGAGCCGGCGTAGACACGATCGCCCACGACGAGTGCCGCCGCGCGGAACTTGCCGCCGGTCTTGAACGTCCAGAGAGATTTTCCGGTGCCGGCCTCGAGTGCGTGAAACACGCCGTCAGCCGAGCCGATGAAAACGACCCCATTGGCCACGACGGCTGCGGCGTTGGTGAAATCCCAGTCGCCGCCGGCCGGCGTGGGCACCGAGCGGATGCCCGCGCCGCCGATTTCCGCGCGCCAGATCTCCGTGCCGGTGCGGCGGTCGAGTTTGTAGAGGCGGCCGTTGTCGGCGGCGAAATACACGGCGCCGCCGTCGACCGTCGCATTGCCGTAGATGGCAGCGCCGGCGTCGAAGCTCCAGCGTTCCTTGCCGTCGGCGCTTTGCACGGCATGGAATTTTCCGTTCGCAGCACCGAGGTAGGCGAGATCGCCCGCTACGACGGGGGAAGTCCAGAAGGCCGCGTCGGCGTGAAAAGTCCAAGCGGGTTCCGGTCCGGTTCCGATGGCGGGTGGCTCGGGCTCGGTCGGCAAATTGTCGGTGCGATGAAGCGTGAAGGGCAGATCGGGCAGCCAGAGTGTTCCGATGAGAGTGTCGTCTTTCAATGTGAACGGCGTGTTCGCGCCGCCGATGCTGAATTGTCCGTCCTTGAATTCCACCCAGCCCATCGGGGACCATAGGCGTTGACGTTCGGCAGCCACTCGCGCGCGAGCACGCGGCCGTTGGGGCGGCGCTTGAACTCCAAACCCAACTCGCTGGTCTCATCGCCGTGGCGCACGGTGCCCCACCATTTGCCTTCGAGCTCGGCCGGCACCGTGGGCGGCGGTGGCTTGGGCGCGGTGGCATCGGCCAAAGCATGCGGGCTGGCCAGCAGAACGGCGGCGGCTGCACCGAACAGCCATGCACGGGCACGGACGCTTGGGCGGAACATGGCGGTGGGGCGTGCGGGTTCCGAGAGTGTGGCCATGCCGGCAGCCTGCGGTCGCAGGCACCGCGTTCAATGCTGTTGCGCTCCGACGGAACTGGCGCGGGTCAAACTGCCGTGAATATGCGGTGAAACCGGCCCATCGCGCCGTCGTCAGCGGATGATGCGGGTTTCTCTGCGTGAGCATACGTGGTTTGGCTGAACGGATCGGGATAAGTTCGGCTCGCAGGCCATATTCGCGGGGTGATTTTCCGGTGGCCTCTCTCGGTTCGGGCATTGCGGCCCGCGGATATTTCACCAGAATTTCGGTCGCGGCGGATGTCGTCGCCCCAACCGGAGAATATATCATGAAGCGCTACTTCGCCTACGGCTCGAATCTCAGCCACGCCCAGATGGTCAAACGCTGCCCGCAATGCGAGGTGCTCGGCCCCGCCGTGCTCACCGGTTACCGCTGGTATATCACCAAGCGCGGCTACGCGTCGCTCCTGCCTTCGACCCGCGACCGGGTCTTCGGTCTCGTCTACAGCATCTCCGACACCGACGAGGTGGCGCTCGACCACTACGAGGGCATCGCCGTCGGCGCCTACGGGAAGAGCGAGGTGGCGGTGCGCTTCAAAGGCGAGGACATGAGCTGCATGCTCTACGTCGATCCGAACACCGAGGAAGGCCGGCCAAAAAAGCGCTACGCCGCCGAGATCCGAAAAGGCATCAAGGACGCCAAACTCCCGGCCGACTACGTGAAGCGTTACATGGAAAAATTTCTCGCGGACTGAGCCGCCAACTTTCGCCGCCGACCGTCATGCCCAAGACCCTGATCGAACCGTTTCGCATCAAGAGCATCGAGCCCATCCGCATGACGACGCGCGCCGAGCGCGAAGAGTTGCTCGTGGCGGCCAAGCTCAACGTCTTCAAACTCCGCGCCGAGGACGTGCTGATCGATTGGCTGACGGATTCCGGCACCGGCGCGATGTCGTCGCGGCAATGGGCGGCGATCATGGAGGGTGACGAGAGCTACGCCGGCGCGCGCAGCTTTTTCCGGCTGGAGACGGGGATCCAGGGAATCACCGGCATGAAGTTTTTCGTGCCGACGCACCAGGGCCGCGCCGCCGAGAAGGTGCTCTTCACCGCCGTGTGCAAGGAGGGCCAGCTCGTGCCGAATAACTGTCACTTCGACACGACGCGCGCGAATCTCGAATACCTCGGCGTCGAGGCCGTCGACCTCGTGATCCCCGAGGGCTTGCAGCCCGCGACGATCCACCCGTTCAAGGGCAACATCGACCTCGACCGCGTCGCGCAGGTGCTCGCGACCGACGCCGCGCGCATTCCGTTCGGCATGATCACCGTCACGAACAACACCGGCGGCGGCCAGCCCGTCTCGATGGCGAATCTCCGGGCCTACGCGGCGCTGCTCAAGCGGCACGGCAAGGCGCTGATCATGGACGCCTGCCGCTTTTCGGAGAACGCCATGTTCATCAAGATGCGCGAGCCCGGCTACGAGAACACGCCGATCGCCGACATCGTGCACGAAATGTTTTCCTACGCCGACGGCTGCACCATGAGCGCGAAGAAGGACGGCATGGTGAACATCGGCGGCTTCATCGCGCTGCGCAGCGAGGAGTGGATGGACGCCGTGCGCAATCTGCTGATCCTCACCGAAGGTTTCCCCACTTACGGCGGACTCGCTGGTCGCGACCTCGAAGCGATGGCCATCGGACTCGAGGAAGGCATGCACGAGGACTATCTCCGCTACCGTCTGCGCACCGCCGAATACCTCGGCGAGCGCTTCGAAGCGGCGGGCATCGGTTTCGTCAAGCCCACGGGTGGTCACGCCGTCTATATTGACGCGCGCACAGTGTTGCCCGCCATGCCCGTCGCGCACTATCCCGCGTGGGCGCTGTGCAACGCGCTCTATCTCGAAGGCGGCATCCGCGGCGTCGAGATCGGCTCCGTGATGTTCGGCAAGCGGCTCGCCGACGGCACCGAGACCTATCACAAAATGGAACTCGTGCGCTTGGCGTTCCCGCGCCGCATGTATACGCAGTCGCACTTCGACTACGCCGCCGAGGTCATCGCCGAAGTGAAACAACGCGCGAGCAGCATTCGCGGCGTGCGCCTCAGCAAACAGTCGCCCTACCTCCGCCACTTCACCTGCGAATGCGAGTGGGTCGGCGCGTGAGCGTTGTCGGGTGTGGAAACGAAAAGTCCGCGCTGACGGGCGACGCAGACTGAACTGAGATGGGAGGGCCCGCGTCCCCGCGGGCCGCTGCTTCGGCGCTACTTCGCCGGTGCGTCGAGGCCGTAGCGAACGACGAGGGGTTTGATGTCGGGCTCGCCGCCGGTCATGTCGCGGAAGAGCTGCATGGCATCGACGCTGCCGCCGCGCGAGAGGAGCGTGGCGCGGTAGCGCTCGCCGTTTTCGCGCGTGAGGCCGCCATGGGTTTTGATCCAGTCCACGGTGTCGGCGTCGAGCACTTCGCTCCAGATGTAGGCGTAGTAGCTGGCCGGATATTGGTTGCTGAAGACGTGGGAGAAATACGTCGTGCGGTAGCGCGGCGGGACGAGGGCGAACTCGACGCCGTATTTTTTCAGCGCTGCGGCTTCGAACGCCAGCACGCCGTCAGCCGCGGGCACTTCGGCCACGCTCAACTGGTGCCACGCTTGGTCGAGCAGCATGGCGGCGAGCTTTTCAGTGGTCACGTAGCCTTTGTTGAATTTCGCCGCGGCCGCGACCTTGTCGAGCAGAGCCTGCGCGATGGGCACGCCGGTCTGGTAATGCTTGGCGTAGTTTTTTAGCACCTCGGGCCACGTCATCCACATCTCGTTCACCTGCGAGGGGAATTCGCCGAAGTCATTCGGCACGCGCGTGCCGCTGAAGTAGGGATATTTCACGTGCGAGAATATGCCGTGGAGGGTGTGACCGAATTCGTGGAAGGCCGTGCGCACCTCGTCGAACGTGAGCAGCGTCGGCTGGCCGGCGGGCGGTTGCGGGATGTTGAGGTGGGTGCCGACGACGGCCAGATCGCCCGTGAGCGCGGACTGCGAGACGTATTCGTTCATCCACGCGCCGCCCTGCTTCGACGCGCGTGCATAGTAGTCCACGAGGAAGATCGCGAGTTGCTTGCCGTCGTGATCGAAGATGTCGAACACGCGCACGCTGGGCTCATAGACGGGGAGGTCGTGGCGTTCCTTGAACGTGATGCCGTAAAGGCGCGTCGCGGCGAAGAACACACCGTCGATCAGCACATGGTTGAGTTCAAAGTAGGGCTTGAGCTGCGACTCGTCGAAGGCGTAGCGCGCGGCGCTAACTTTCTCGGTGTAGAAAGCCCAGTCGTGCGCGGCGATCTGGAAACCGCCATGCTCGGCGTCAACCAGGGCCTGCAGGTCGGCGGCTTCGCGACGCGCGTTGGAGACGGCGGGTTGCGAAAGCTGCGGGAGGAGTTTGTTCACGTTTTCGACGGTGCCGGCGGTCTGATCGGCGAGCGCATAGGCGGCGTGGCTCGGGTAGCCGAGGAGTGCGGCCGCCTCGGCGCGTTTCTTCACGAGGCGCGCAACGAGGTCGCGGTTGTCGAACGGGCCGCCGTGGCTGCCGCGGGCGAGGGAGGCTTGCATGAGCTGCTCGCGGAGCGCGCGGTTTTGCAGCGCGCCGAGGAACGGCTGGCCGGAGGTGTTCTTGATCGCGAGGACGTATTTGCCGTCCTGACCCGCGGCTTTCGCGGCGGCGGCAGTGGCGGCGATCTGGTCGTCTGAAAGACCGGCGAGCTGCGCGCGATCGACGACGACGATGGCGGAAGCGTTGGCGTCCTTCAGCGTGTTTTGGACATAAGTGGTTTCCAACGCGGCGATCTCGCCATTGAGAGCTTTAAGTTTGGCCTTGTCGGCTCCGGACAGTCTCGCACCGGCGCGGACGAAATCCTGGTAGTAGCGCTCGATCAGGCGGACCGACTCGGCGTCGAGTCCGAGCGAGGCGCGCGCGTCGTAGACGGCTTGCACGCGGGCGAAGAGCACCGCGTTCATGTGGATGGTGTCGCGGTGGGCGGCGAGTTTGGGCGCGAACTCGTCGTTGATGGCGTCGAGCGCCGGCGTGGTGTTCATTTGCACGACGTTGCTGAATATGCTGTTTACGCGTGCCAGCAGCGCGCCCGAGCGTTCAAGGGCGACGATGGTGTTGTCGAAGGTCGGCTTGGCCGAGTTGGCGGCGATGGCCTCGGCCTCCTTCAGCTCCTCGGCCATACCTTGCCCCAAAGCGGGCGCGTAGTGCTCTTCCTTGATCAAGTCGAAGCGCGGATAATGGAGAGGGAGCGTGCTCTCGGTCAGCAGCGGGTTGTCGGCCGCGGTGGCGTTGAGGCCGGAGGCTGGCAGTGATGCGGCGAGGAGAAGCAGGGCGATGGTCTGGCGCATAGGACCGCGAATGTGGCCGGCGGTGCGCACCGACGCAAGGCCGCTGCGGCAACATGTTCCGGCGTTGCGACGGCGGCAACAAAAGCCCGCGCTGACGGCAGCCCGGGCTGGGTGAAATGGAGGGCCCGCGTCCGCGTGGACCGCCGGCTCTGGGTGTTATTTCGTCGGTGCGTCGAGGCCGCGACGGACGAGCAGCGGCTTGAGGTCGGGGTCGCCGCCGGTGAAGTCGCGGAAGAGTTTCAGCGCATCCTCACTGCCGCTGCGCGAGAGGAGCGTGGCGCGGAAGTGATCGCCGTTCTTGCGCTTGAGACCGCCGTGGGCCTTCATCCATTCGACGCTGTCGGCGTCGAGCACCTCGCTCCAGATGTAGG
>JANXWT010000374.1 GCA_025351035.1 Opitutia bacterium
CTCGAAAGGAGCCCCTGAACTCAAGGCCGCCAAGGCTCTCGCCGCGCAACTGCGTCACAAGCGCACTCGCCGCGACAAGCAACAGGTCGCTCATCTCATTTGCATGAACCTGATCTCGATGCTGAAGAAGGGCGCGCGCCGCTAGCCGTCCGCATCAAGTGAAACACCAGCCCCCGCGCTGCTGACCGTAGTAGACTTTCTCCGTCGTTAAAAACCCTCGACTACTCACGACCCCGACCCTGTTCGGGATAGGCCGGCATGATTTCAATCGGCGGAGGAAACCAAAAGTGAAGCAACTCTCGATACCAATTTTAATTGTGGGCGGGGGGATGGGGGGCGTCGCAGCCGCCCTTGCGGCCGCCCGGATGGGCAAACGGGTGATCATGACTGAGGAGACGACTTGGGTCGGCGGCCAGTTCACCTCCCAAGGAGTGCCGCCCGACGAACACAAGTGGATTGAACACACCGGCTGCACACAGAGCTACCGCGAGCTCCGCAATCGCATCCGCGACTACTACCGCAACAACTACCCAATGCTCCCGGCCAGCCGGGTAGAACCGGCGTTGAACCCGGGCATGGGATTCGTGAGCCCGCTGTGTTGCGAGCCGAGGGTCGTGGTCAACGTGATGCTGGACATGCTGGCGCCCTTCCGCGCCTCGGGGCATGTGCAGATTCATTATGAAATGGTCCCGACGGCCGTCGAGATGGTCGGCCACGACGTGAAAAGCGTGACGCTCAATCACCGCGACGGAACGCAGATGCGCATCACTGCGGAATACGTGCTCGATGCGACAGAACTTGGCGATCTGCTCGAGCTTGGGAATATCGAGCATGTGGTCGGCTCCGAGAGCAAGGCGCAGACCGGCGAGCCGCATGCGCTGGATGAACCCAATCCGCTGGACCAGCAGTCCATTACGACCTGCTTTGCGATTGATATGGTGCCGGGGGGAGATTTCACGATCGACAAGCCAGAGGACTACGCCTTCTGGCGCGACTACGAGGCAGACTTCTGGGGCGCACCCCAGTTGTCGTGGACCGTCAGCGAGGCGATGACGCACAAGAAGTTGTACCGCCCGCTTATCGCCGGACCGCGGTCCGCGCGTGTCGTGCACGACCTGTGGCATTTCCGCCGCATGTTGTACGCCGGCCACTTCCAGGAAGGCGCATTCCCCAGTGACGTGGTGCTCATGAACGTCGCCGCGCTCGACTACTGGCTGAATCCCATCGTGGGCGTGTCGGCAGAAGTAAAGAAGGAAGCGCTCCGGGGCTCGATGCAGCTGAGTTATTCATATCTCTACTGGATCCAGACCGAGGCGCCGCGTCACGACGGCGGCTTCGGCTATCGGGAAGTACGCCTGCGGGGCGATGTGTTTGAAACCGATCACGGCCTGGCCAAATACCCGTACATCCGCGAAAGTCGCCGAATCAAGGCAGAGTTCACGATCCTCGAGCAGCATGTCGGTGCTGAAGCACGCAAAGGTCAGGAAGGCGCGGAGAAATTCCATGACAGTGTGGGCATTGGCGCATACCGCCTCGACCTGCATCCGAGTACGGCGCCGCGCAACTACGTCGATCTCGACAGCTATCCGGCCCAAATCCCGCTGGGCGCACTGATCCCTGTGCGTGTCGAGAATTTTCTGCCGGCCGGAAAGAACATCGGCTCGACCCACATCACCAACGGCATCTACCGCGTTCACCCAATCGAGTGGAACATCGGCGAGGTCGCGGGCGCACTTGCCGCCTGGTGCCTGGACCGGAAACTTTCTCCGCGGCAGGTGCGGAACACCGCGCACTGTCTGGCGGACTTCCAGCGCATGTTGCAGACGAAGTTTTATATGCAGCTCGACTGGCCGGATACGCATCGCATTACGCGCGCAATGCGGTTCGGCAGCCCAAGCGCGATTTACGGCGGCTCGTGGGTAATGGAAGACAAGAACGGTGGATGGAAGGTTTCCGCCGAGCGTTTGGACCCCACTATGGATCGGCCGGGCTAAAATCAT
>JANXWT010000384.1 GCA_025351035.1 Opitutia bacterium
CGAAATATCAATCATGCCGGTGGCGGTGCCGTGTTCGATGACGGGCTTGGGGTAGTCAAGAGTGACGACTTTGGGCGTGAGCAGCGGGCCGACCTGTTCGTAAGTGATGACCCCCGCGGCGAGCCGGCCGGCGGTGTAGGAATAGACATCGCGGCCGTGGAAGGTGTGCGACCACTCGGTGCCGGGGCGGCGATTGACCTTTTCGTCAATTTCGCGGACGGCCTCGATGCCAAACTCCGCAGCCACAAGCGCGAGCGTGCCGTTGTCGGGGCTGACGAAAAACTGTCCGTTCTTGGTCTTGAGGACGACGGACTTTCGCTTCGTGCCGACACCCGGATCGACCACGGAGACAAAGACGGTGCCCGCCGGCCACACCGGGGCGGTGTAAACCAAGCTCCGCGCGGCGGCATCGATGTCGTAGAGCTCGATGAGCGGCTGGACCGTGAAAATGGGGATGTCTTTGTCGACGCTGAAGACGACGCCCGGCATGACGGCGCCGCCGAAGTCGGCCTGGATGACGACGGCGTTGCGCTCTTTGGCCGGGGCGATGAGGCTGGCGGCAAGAACCAGCAGAACAGTGATGGCCAGTCGATGGGTGGATTTCATGAGGAAGGAGCGGGCGATGGTGCCTCGCCAGATCGGCAAGGGGAAGCGGGAATTGCGGCGCGGGGAGAACAGGCGGCGGGTGCGCGCAGCCGTGCGCTACTCCGGAAAGACGGCGGTGAGCTCGACCTCGATGACGTAAGCGGGATCCCAAAGCCGGGCAACCTGCACCCAGGTGGCGGACGGGAATTCCTTGCCGTAGAATTCGCGACGGATGGCAGTGTTGGCTTTCAGGGCGTCGAATTGCGTCGTGTAGACGGTCTCCTTGACGACGTGCTGAAAAGTCAGGCCGTAATGCGCGAGGATTTTTTGGAGCAGACCGTAGGACTTGCGGATGGCATCGGGCATCTCGCCACCGGCGGTCGAACCGGAGATGTAGAGCGTGTTGCCCACACGGACAGCGCGACGAAATCCGGTTTCGTCCTCGGAGGCACTGAGCATGAGCTTGTCGGTCTTGAGCGGGCCGGCGGTTTTTGGCGGCGGGGCGGGGGTCTCGGCGCGGACGACCAGCGTGGCGGTCGCAAATACGCCCAGACAAAGGAGGAATTTCAGGGAAGTCTTCATGGCGGAATTTGTCCCGCCGAACCGCGGCAGGCGAGGCGAGAGTGCGGGCGGGCGACGATTGCGGTTTGCCCTCGCCTTGGGTGAGATTGCTCCACTACGTCTGGGCAATGGCCACCACGCCGACCGCAACCAACCCAATTGAAAGCGCCCAGAGTTGCCCGTGCGGCAGCGGCAGAACCTTTGGCGACTGCTGTGAACCGATCCACGCCGGGACGCGGATTCCCGCAACCGCTGAAGAGCTGATGCGCGCGCGTTTCTCGGCGCACGTGACGCACAATTTCAAATTTCTCCACGACACCTACCGTCCGACCGCCGGGAAACCGTATGTCGCGGAGGAGGGCGAGCCGACGATGAAGTGGACGAAGCTTGTCGTGCACGGACACGAAACCAGTAGCGACGACGGGAAGGCGTTCGTGGATTTCTCCGCCTACGGCACGGAGGAGGGCGTCGAGAAAGTGCTGCACGAGAAGGCGGAATTTCTCCGCGTGAACAGCGCGTGGCTCTACAACCGCGAGGCCCGCCTCGGGCCCGCGCCCTATAAGGCGGCGGTTCCCAAGCCCGGCCGCAACGAACCGTGCCCCTGCGGCAGCGGCAAGAAATACAAGCACTGCTGTCTGCTCAAGGCGTAGCCGCGGTGCGGACGGCCCGCCGGGCAACGCTTCCGGCTGTTGGGTCTATCCCATGGCCGGCTCTTTCGGGATGCTCTGTCCTCGTGGTCACGGCTATTGAATACTAAACATTCCCCGCAGCAGCTTGCGGTGGGGTCTTCCAAGTGAGATTAAGGCGCCGCCCGGCCAGCCCCGCAACAGTGGAGCTGTGACAAGCCGCGCGTAGTTCCGAGCGCAGCGGGATTCGGCCATCCCCGGGGCTTGCCCCGGGGAGTAGCGCTGGCACAAGGGCGGCGTTCATTTTGCGTTTTTTGACTACAGTAGTGAAACAAACACCCCGAAAAAGCGTCCCATAAAAACCATGAAACCTCAGAACATTCTTTTGGCGGTCGTTGTGTCACTGTGCGCAGGTTGCGCCGGCACGGGCCCGAACACGCAGCAAGGCGCCGTGACGGGCGGCATTCTCGGCGCGATCGCCGGTGCGGTCATCGGCAACAACAGCAGCGGCGGCGGCCATGGGGCCGGCGGTGCCGTCATCGGTGCAGTCGCGGGTGCAGCGGCCGGTGGCGCGCTGGGCAACGCCGAGGACCACCGGCAGGGCACGGTTTATTATTCTGAGGGCGAGGCTACGACGCGCTACATCG
>JANXWT010000403.1 GCA_025351035.1 Opitutia bacterium
CCAATCCCGACGCGCTGAGCCTCATCGGCTTCACACTGCTGATTGAGAAACTGCTGCTTTTCCAGCAAATGTCCGCCAGCTTCCGCACGACGGCGATGGGTCCGGCGGCGCGGGTTCAGGGTGTGATTTTCAATTGCATCAAGGCCAACGTGGACATCGAAGTGCCCAAGATGCGGATGCAACTTCGCCTGAATCAATTCAAGTCGCAGAAGCGGGCAGTCTCCCCGAATGCCCGGATTTTCGAAACGCAAATACGCGACGCCATGATTGTGCGCCGCGCCGTTACGCTGGGACTCCCGGTCTTTCTCGTCGGCAGTGAAGGTGCCGAGACGGACGGTGTGGCCAACGACTATCGGCGCATCGTGACGGAGATTATCGAAAACCCTCCTGCCACCTGATTTCAACCCCCACTACTATGCCCACTTACACCCCCGCCGATTGGGAGGATATTCGGAAGAAATTCCGCCAATCCATCATGGCCGACACTTCTCTCAGCAGTCTGGCGCAGAATCTTGAGATCACGGACTGGCATGTGTCCGGTGCGGAGGAAAAACCGACCAAGTATCTCGATTTTACTTGGGAAGAGTTGCTCATGTTGCCCGAGATTGGCGGCAAGTCCGAGCGCATCGAGCACCTCTGCACCATCCTTAAAGAGACCCTTTCGTTTGACGATCCGTTTGGCGACATGGTCGCCCAAGTTGAGGCGACCGCCGCCAAGGAAAATCCCGTCCTCAAAAACCTCCAGCGGCTTGGGATCCCGGAGAATTTCCCGATGTCGCTGGCCAATGTCGACGAGGGCACGCGCACGGTCTGTGGAAGCGAGGGCATCCACACGATCGGCGAATTCGCCACGTTGGCGCAGCAAATGTCCCAGCGCGTCGTGATCGGCGGCGACTTCCGGACCTTGCTGAATGCGCTTTCCCATGGTGACGAGGAAGTGATTGGCCGGTTTCTGCCCTGCCGACGAGGGGTGCCGGGCGTGCATTTGGCCGAGGCGCTGGGGCTGGCGGCGGCCGCCTTGCCGCGCGCGGACCAACTGGCGCTCGGTCGGTCGCTCGGTGCCCGTCTGTCCCCGGCGGATGCCGCCGGTGCCCGCACACTGACTGACGAAGCTGCGGCGAAGTTGCGAGCGATTGTGCAGTTAAAAATTACGGCTGCTTTGGACTGGTTTAAAGACGACAAAGCCGCGCTGCTCGCGTCGCTCGGCCAAGGCGTCACCTTGGAGCATTTTCTGGCTGGGATCAACGATCCGGCGCGCGAGGCCATCGCGGCGCGTCTCACGAAAGCGAGTCTGCCGGTGCCAACGGCTCCGGCCGCGGTGGCGAAGCGAAAAGGATTTTTCGCCAGCCTCTTTGGCAAAACCTGATCGACCTCCGTCATGAGCACTGGTTTTCCCGCCCCGAATTCGGCTCCTCCGCCGAACATGACCAAACCCGCGCTCAAACCGCTGACCCTGCCGCGCCGGGCGAGTCCGTTACAACGGGCGCAGGAGGCCAATCAGGCGTCGGCAGAGGCCCGGCGGTCGATCGGCGCCATCATGGCCCAGACGCGGGCACCGTGGGGCGGGGCGCCATCGGCGCTGCCGAGTGACAAGGTGCAACAGTTGGAGGCGGCGCTGCGCGCGCTCGAGGCAAAACTTGCCGAGCGCGACATCGTGATCGCCGAAGCCGAACACCGCCTTGTCGACCGCGAGCGCGAGCTCGCCGAAATGGAGGCGTTGCAGGGGGCGAGGGAAGGATTGCTGAGCGCCGTGCACAGCCAATCCGCGTCGGACGGGTCGATGTCCAGCGAGCAACACGAAGCGCTGCAAAAACTGAAAGAGGAACTCGATCGACAGGAACAGTCGCTGCGCGAGCAACGCGAGACGCTGAAGGAGCGCGAGGATTTCCTCGAACAGAGTGAGACGACGCTCTTCAGCAAAATGCAGCAGCAGCAGGAGAGAGAGACGGAGCTGGAGCAATTGCAGGAGGATACCCGCCGCAAGATGCGCCAGCTGGGTTTGCTGCCCGCCGAGGCCCCCGAGCCGACCGAAAAGGCGTAGGGAACCAAAGTCTTTTAGTCTTTTCCAACCCTGTCCGATCTGCTTTCTCTCTCACCTCTTTGATGAAAACCCGTTTGCTTCTGTCATTGCTTGCAACTTCCCTTGGTGTCACGTGGCTGCACGCGGCCGATGAAGAGGACGATCAATATTCCCCCGAGTTGGGAATTTACGCCAGCGCCAAAAACTCCGTCAAGTTCGGTTTCCGCATGGTCAACGGAGCCAAAGTCCACTTCGGCAATCTCGGGATCGTGCCCTTGGCCAATCCCATCGCTCCGGCCTCTGCCGGTGAGGTTGATCGCAAATATTCTGACGGTGTCGTGCTCAAGGACGCGGCGCGCACCAACCAGGGGTTTCCCTCTTCGGTCACTCCCACTGCCGGGCAGAGTCTGAAGTCCACCATTTTGTCCAGCAACGGCCGCTACCAGACCTACGTTACTACGAATACCGGTGGCGTTCTGACCACCGCCCAGACGGGCGATTTTCTCACCTATCAGGCGGGGCAGACCCGCACGTGGCGCTATGATCAGGCAAGCCAATTGCTCGCCGATAATTCCGGCATCATCATGAACGCCTTCAGTGCGACGAGCGAAGGAGCCAGCTTCGATGGCCTGAAGAAAGTTTCCGGCGGCGTCGAGTTTCAGCTGGAGCGCGTCCTCGGCAAGCTGGGCCGCAAGTGGGAGGTTAGCATTGTAGGCGGTCTCGCCCTCAATAGTATTTTGAACAAACAGGCGGGCAACGTGCAATCGACGCTAAACAAGATTAGTGACACTTTCCTCCTCACCACCAATGCGGCGGCGCCGGCCGCAGGTTCACTGCAGCCGACGTTTGACACGCTGACATTTCCAGATGTCATTACTGTTGTCGCCGGCGGCCTCGAAACCACCGCCCCGCTCTCCACGGTGCCCATCGCTTCCAGTCATGTGGAGACCGCGTCGCTGGGTGGCGCCAACGTGGCCGGACTTTGGGAAATCAAGGGGGCCTACTACACGATGAAGATCGGCCCGGAAATTCGGGGCAATCTGACCAAGAATTTTGGATTTAGCGCGAGTATCGGCGTGGCCGGAGCTTACGCGGGAACCAACTACAGCGCAGTTGAATCCTTTACGGCTCCCGGTGTCGCCGATCCGTTGACGACAAATGAGACGAGCGCCAAAAACAAATTCATGCCGGGCTACTACGCGAACCTCGACGCCACGTGGCAGGCCAATGAGCGCACGGGCTTTTTCGCCGGTGTGAGCTACGAGAAATTCGACACCTATGACCAATCGGTCGGCGGGCGCACGGCGAAGATCGACCTCGCGAGCACGGCCGGTATCCGCGGCGGCATCTCGATCAAAT
>JANXWT010000406.1 GCA_025351035.1 Opitutia bacterium
CCGGATCATGCTCCTCGGCACGATTTTCTTCGGCTGCATTTTCCTCGGCGGCCAAGTCTTCGAGTTCGCGCACTTTGTGCACGACAAGAAGATGACGATCTCAAACAGCATCTTCGGCTCCACGTTCTACACGCTCACCGGCACGCACGGCACGCACGTCGCCATCGGCGTCCTCCTGCTGGGCATGATGTATGTCCGCACGTTCAAGCCCGCCGACGGTCGCAGCGGCCTCGGTCGCAACTTCGCCCATCTCCTTGTCGTCGCCGCCCTCATCGGACTTTCGTTCATCCTGATCGTCCCGGGCGTCCTCGACTTCATCGAGACCGGTGTGAACTTTCACGGTTTCCAAAACTACCTCACGCACAATGCCGGATCCCTCGGGGCCTTCGCCGCATGTCTCGCGGCCCTCGGCTGGTTCGCCCGCTCGTCCGGCCCGGTGGACTTCGGCGAGAAGAACGCCATCGATGTCGAGACCATCGGCCTCTACTGGCACTTCGTCGACATCGTGTGGATCGTCATCTTCACCGCCGTCTACCTGATCGAGTATCTCTAAGTCAGGCTCATCACCCGCCACTCCTCACTCGTCACTTCTTCCACCATGTCCGCCCCCGCCGCCACTGCTGACTCCCACGGCCACCACGAGCCGAGCAAATTCCATCTCTTCGTCCAGATCGCGATGATCCTCGGCGTCGTCACCGGCGTTGAGATCGTGCTGATCTACCTGCCGATCTCCCATCGGGTTATTTTCACCCTGCTCGCCATTCTCTCCGCCGGCAAATTCCTGACGGTCATCTTCTACTTCATGCACCTGCGCTGGGATAAGCTTTTCTGCACGATCCTGTTTTTCATCGGGCTGATTCTCGCCGGCGGCACGATGTGGGCGCTCCTCCACCTCTTCGGGGCCGACGCTGGCAAACCCCTCACCGCCACGGCCGCGCTGCCCGCCGCCATCCAAACCATCGCGGCGCTGGTTTGACGCAGCCAGCCGAATGCGAATTGTAAGGCGGGGTCTCCAGACCCCGTCTTTTTCATTTCCATGATCGACTGGACTCATTGGCACAACGAACCCTTCCTGATCGGCGGGATCATTTTTCTCGGCTGGCTCTACGCGATCGCGGCTGGTCCGCTGCGCCCCTGGTTGGCAGGCCCGACGGCACCCTACCCGCGCCGCCACGCGATCAAGTTCTACCTCGCCCTCGCCCTCTTCTATCTGGCCGTGGGCTCGCCGCTCGATCAGATCGCCGAACGCTTCCTCTTCAGCGCGCACATGCTGCAGCACCAGATCATGATTTATCCGGCGGCGATATTGTTCCTGCTCGGCCTGCCGGACTGGCTCGTGCGCCCCGTGACCGCGCAACCCGCGCTCCGCGGCCTGCTGCGCCTCGCCACGCGCCCACTTGTCTGCGGACTCGTCTACACCATCGTCGTCTCCTGCTGGCACCTGCCGTTCGCCTACGACTACGCACTGCAACACAAGACCGTTCATATCGCCGAGCACTTCATGTTTTTCGGCGCTGCGCTCTTCTATTGGTGGCCGCTCTACAGTCCGTCCAAGGATTTCCCGCCCGCCAGCTACGCCGTCCAGATGATCTACCTTGTGGCGGTCGCCATCGGCATGACGCCCGTCTTCGCCTACATCACGTTCTCCTCGGACATCCTCTACCCGACCTACGAATACGCCCCACGCCTCACGTGGATGACGCCCGCCGACGACCAGTTGCTTGCCGGCTCCAGCATGAAACTCGTCGGTTTCATCGTCGCGATGATCGCTTTCGGTGTCTCTTTCTACCGCTGGAACCGCGCCACCGAAAAAGCCGAGGGCAAGGTCAACGTCTGATGCCTCACTGTAGGGCCGGCCCTTGTGGCCGCGCCGCGAACGAACGTAGACGGCACGGCGTCAAGCGCCGGCCCTACATCCGACCTCTCACTTTCCCGTGCCCCAGCGGCGGTGCACAAAATTCTCCCACGGCGAGAACAGCACTTTATCCGCCAGCAGGCCGATCGCGACAAGCACGAACATGATGCCGATCACCTGGTCCATCGCATTCAGTTCGCGACCGTAGTGCAGCAGATTGCCGAGACCAAAGCCCGTCATGATCGTCACGAAAATTTCCGCGGCCATCAGCGAGCGCCACGCGAAGGCCCAGCCTTGCTTCATGCCGCTGACGATGAACGGCAGCGACGCCGGCATGATCACGAATGTCCAGATATGCAGCCAGCGCGACCCCATCGTCCGCGCCGCGCGCACGTAGATCGGATTCACATTGCGCACGCCCGTCTCGGTCGCGAGCACCACCGACCACACCGTGCCCATCACGACGACGAACAGCATCGCCGCCTCCGTCTGTCCGAACCAGAGCAGCGCAAGCGGAACCCAACAGACACTCGGCAATCCTTGCAGGCCGAGCGCCAGCAGCCCCACCGTGTCGCGCAGAAATTGAAACCGCGCCGTCAGCAACCCCAACGGAATGCCGACGACCAAGCCGATCACGTAACCGGCGAGCAGGCGCTTTAACGTCACGAGCACGCTGCTCCCCAAGCTGCCGTCGCGCGCGATGTCCCACAGGTAACGCGCCACGCTCTCCGGTGACGGCACGAGCACCGGCGACCAGAGCTTGGCCTTGAAAGCC
>JANXWT010000490.1 GCA_025351035.1 Opitutia bacterium
GCAGCAGCGTGGCTTCCAGCGTGGCGGCCACCAGGGTTTCCAGGTTGCGTCGGCCAATCTCGGGGTTGGCGTATTTGGAGCCGATGACTTCACCTTGTTCGGTCAGGCGAATCTGGCCCCGCACCGTGCCGGGTGGCTGGGCCAGGATGGCTTCGTAGCTCGGGCCGCCGCCGCGGCCTACCGTGCCGCCCCGGCCGTGGAACATGCGCAATTGAATTGTTGCCCCCACGCTTGCCACTGCGTGTGCTGCGCTGCCCCACGAGGGGGCTAATTTGCCTTGGGGCGGCCCTGCGGCAAATTGCGGCTTCATTCCGGCGGCATTGAGTTCGTCAAACAGCTCCACCAAGGCAATCTCGGCGCGGTACAGCTCCCAGTTGCTGGTGAAAATGCCGCCGTCCTTGTTGCTGTCCGAGTAGCCCAGCATGATGTCCTGCTCGGAGCCACTGCGGGTCACCATAGCCTTGATGCCAGGCAGTGCATAGAACTCACGCATGATGGGCGCGGCATTGCGCAGGTCTTCAATCGTTTCAAACAAAGGCACGACGATCAGGTCGTTTACGGCCTGTGCATCCAGCGTACTGCGCATCAGTCCTGCTTCTTTTTGCAAGAGCAACACTTCCAGCAAATCGCTGACGGTTTCGGTGTGGCTGATGATGTAGTGGCGAATGGCATGGTGGCCAAAACGCTGGCGCATGACCTTGGCCATGCGGAAGATGGCCAGCTCACTTTGGGCGTGCGGTGAGTACTCCACGCCTTGTACCTGCAGGGTGCGGGCATCGTTCAGCAAGCCCAGCAGCAAGCTGCGTTTGGCCGCCTCGTCCAGCGCGCTGTAGTCCGCCTCAATGCGTGCAGTCTTCAGCAGTTCTGCCACCACCTCTTCGTGCTTGTCCGAGCTTTGGCGTAGGTCGACTGTGGCCAAGTGGAAGCCAAAAACTTCCACCGCCCGGATCAGCGGGTGCAGGCGCTGGGCCACCAGGGCTTGGCCGTGGTTGACTTTTAGAGATTCTTCAATCGTGCGTAATTCGGCACCAAACTCCTCGGCCGTGGCGTAGGCGTTTTGCGGGGCTACGGCGTGGCGGGCCGCTTCGGTGCCGGTCAATTCCTTGAGCGTCGCTGCCAGGCGCGCGTACACGCCGGTCAGCGCGCGCCGGTACGGCTCGTCGCTCCGCTGGTCGGACGTATCGCCGGCCGCATCTGCGAGGCGCTTGAGCGCAGGCGAGATGCCGACGCGCTGCAGGGACAGGCTCAGCTCGCGGCCAAGCGCGTGGCTCTCCTCCAGGTAGTGGGCCAGCGCGAGCGCCGATTGCCGCTCCAGGGCATAGGTGAGCGTTGCGTGCGTCACGAAGGGATTGCCGTCCCGGTCCCCGCCGATCCACGAGCTCCAACGCAGAGGAGGGTCGGCGAACGCGGCCGGGCGTTCGCCCGAACCCGCCGCCAGACTCCGATCGAGAGAACGGCATACCAGCGGCGCCACGCGGAAGATCGTCTGATCGAACAGCGCCATGGCGGCTCGGACCTCGTCCAGCGGTTCGGGCCGGTGCCGCCGCACCGGGTCCGTTCGCCAGAGGGATTCGATCTCCTCCAGCAGGCGGCCCTCGTCGTCGTTGCGTTCGCCGGTGAGCAGGTGCGGGTCGTCCAGGCGGTCGAGCAGCGCGGAGATCCGCCAGAGCGTTTCCAGGGTTGCGCGGCGCCGGGCCTCGGTGGGATGAGCGGTGAGCACGGGCGTCACGCGGAGCCCGGCCACCAGCTCATCGAATCCCGCCGGGTCGAGTTGCGCGCGGGCCTCGCGCACCCCTGCGGCCACCGAGTCGGCCACGTCGGGCCCTCGCTCGCGCAGGGAACGGATCCGCTGGCGCTCCTCCGCCAGGTTCACCAGCTGGAAGAAGCAGGTGAACGCCCGCGCGACCTGTTCGGCCCGCTGCGGCTCGAACGACCCGGCGATCGTGACGGGCGCATCGAGCGCGGCCAGACCCGCGTTCGCGCGGCGGGCGGCGATGGTGGCTCGCCGGAGCCGCTCCACATCGGCGAGGAGCTCGGGCCCATCGGTCTCCTCCAGGACGCGGCCGAGCGCCGTGGAGAGCAGGCGAACATCGCGTCGGAACGCGGCGGGAACGTCGGTTGGCATGGCGTCAGGGTAGGAGGGGTGGGCGCGCCCCGGCTAATCGGCAGCGCCCGGCGGCCACCGACCGCTGGTCAGGGGGCGGTGAGCGCCCGGTCCAGGAGTTCGATCGGGTGGACAACGTCGGCCCGGACGCCGAGTTCGCGGAGGCCGGCGAGGAGCTGCAACGTGCAGCCCGGGTTGGCGCTCGCGATGGTGGCGGCGCCGGTGTCGCGGACGGCCTCGGCCTTCTGGCGCCGGAGGGTTCCCGACAGCTCGGGCTGCGTGACGTTGTAGAGACCGGCCGCGCCGCAGCACCGGTCGCCGTTCGGGATCTCCACAAGCTCCAGGCCGGGGATCCGCCCCAGGAGTGCGCGGGGCTGGTCGTGGATCTTGAGAACCCGCAGGGCGTGACACGCGTCGTGGTACGCCACGACGAAGGGCCCCGCCGCCAGCGGGCCGAACCGGAGTTCCGCTCCCTCCTCGTGCAGGAACGCCATGACCTCGCGGACGGGCGGTTCGCCGGGCTGTTCGGAAAGGTGCGCCGCGCACCCGGCCGCGTTGACGATCACGGCGTCCACGCCGGCGAACACCTTCGCGTTGCGGGCCGCGAGCGCGCGCCCGGTGTCGGCGTAGCCGTTGTGCGCCGGGAGCGCGCCACAACATGATTGGCTGCGCGGGACCTGGACGCGCCAACCGCCGGCGGCCAGCACCCTGATGGTCGCCAGGTTGACCTGCCGGAACCACCGATCCTGTACGCATCCGCTCAGCACGGCAACCGTTCCGCGCACCTGCACGCCCGCCGGAGGTTCCGTCAACGCCGGGAGCCGGCTGAAGAGCGCACTGGGCCGCGGCGTCAGCGCACGGACGCGCGCGGGAAGGAAGGGGCGAACCAGCGGCTGCACCGCCGCCGCCATC
>JANXWT010000016.1 GCA_025351035.1 Opitutia bacterium
GATCACCGACTTCGACATCCTCGAAGTGAAGTCCGAGCCCGAGGCGCTGCTCCTCGAGGGCAAGCTGATCAAACAGTGGCGCCCGAAATACAACACCGACTTCACCGACGACAAACGCTTCCTCCTCGTCCGCGTCGACTACGCCTCCGAACTCCCGCGCTTCGCGCTCACGCGCCTCAAGAAAGAAGACCGCTCCCGCTACTTTGGTCCCTTCGCCCACTCCGGCCTCCTCCGCAAAACTCTCGCGCAAATGCGCAAGCAGTTCGGTATTCTCCTCGCCGACACGCACCCGACCAAACTCCCCGACGGCCGCTACCGGCTCTACGACGACGCCCGCGCCGAGATCTACGGGCAGGTCAACGAAGTCGCCCCCGCCGACTACCGCGTGCGCGTCGACGCCGCGTGCGAATTCCTCGAAGGCAAGAGCCGCGAGTGGCTCGCCTCGCTCCGCGCCGAGATGCTCGCGCGCTCCGCCAAACAGGAATTCGAGAAAGCCGCCGAACTGCGCGATGTCGTGCTCGCGCTCGAACGCACCCTCGCCCGCACGCGCAAGTTCACCCGCGACCTCACGCAGCTCCGCCCAAACGACGCCGCGCTGCGCTCGCTGCAGGAAGCCCTCCGCCTCGACGCCCCGCCCGCGCACATGGAGTGCTTCGACATCTCGCACATCTCCGGCACGTTCGTCGTCGCCTCGATGGTCCACTTCACCGACGGCCGGCCCGACAAGGACCAGTATCGCCGCTTCTCCATCAAGAGCTTCATCGGCAACGACGATTTTCGCGCGATGGAAGAAGTCGTGGCGCGCCGCTACCACCGGCTCATCGCTGAGCAAAAACAATTTCCCGACCTCGTCGTCATCGACGGCGGCCGCGGCCAGGTGTCCGCCGCGCTCAAGGCCTTCGTCGGGCTCGACTGCATGCCGCCGCCGCTCATCGGCCTCGCGAAAAAAGCCGAGACGATCATCTTCCCCGACGCCCGCGCGCCGCTCAACCTGAAGCTCGACGATCCCGGCCTCAATCTGCTGCAGCGCCTGCGCGACGAGGCGCACCGCTTCGCCAACACCTACAACGCCGATCTCCAGTCGCGCAAAATCAAGGAGAGCATCCTCGACGACTTCCCCGGCCTCGGCGCCAAGCGCCGCGCCGCCCTCCTCGCCCACTTCGGCACGATCGAGAAACTCCGCACCGCCCCCGCCGCTCAAATCGCCGAAGTCCCCGGCTTCGGCGGCAAACTCGCGGGCGAACTGCAGACATTCCTCGCCCAAAGAGGTTGAGGGTTGAAACCGTCTCGCAGGAAAACCTACTGACGCCGTGAGCCCGACTCTTGCCTCGTTGCCGACACCCGCGCTGATCCTCGACCGCCGCATTCTTGAGGCGAACCTCGACCGTGCGGCCGCGCGCGCCACCGCTCTCGGCGTGCGGCTGCGCCCGCACCTCAAGACGGCAAAGTCTGCGCACGTCGCCGATCTCGCGCGGCGCGGGCCGGTGGGCGGCTTCACGGTATCGACACTGAAGGAGGCCGAGTATTTTTTCGCGCACGGTTGCCGCGATCTTTTCTACGCCGTCCCGATTGAACCGGGGAAATTCGCCCGCGCCGCCGCGCTCTTGCGCGCCGGGTGCGACCTCGCGGTTTCGTGCGACCACCCCGCCGTAGCCGCGGCGCTCGCGAAAGCCGGCGCCGAACTCGGCGTGCGTTTCCCCGTCGTCATCGAAATCGATTCCGGCGAGCACCGCAGCGGCGTCGGCGCGGAGAGCGGCGCGCTGCTGGAAATCGCCCGCGCGCTGGCGGCGGGCTCGGGTGCGTTTCTGCGCGGCGTCAGCACGCACGGCGGCCACTCCTACGCCGGCCGCTCGCCCGAGGCGCTGCGCGCGGTCGCGGAGCAGGAACGCGCCGCCGTCGTGCAGACGGCCGAGCGGTTGCGCGCGGCGGGTTTTGATTGCGCGATGGTGAGCGTCGGTTCGTCGCCAACGATGATGCATGCCGAGCACCTGCGCGGCGTGACGGAGATCCGTTGCGGCGTCTACATGCTCGGCGATCTGTTTCAGGCCGGCATCGGTGCCGGTCGCCGCGAAGACATCGCGGTATCGGTGTTGACGGCCGTCATCGGCCATCGGCCCGAGAAAAACACTTTGCTCGTCGACGCCGGTGCGCTCGCGCTGTCGAAAGACGTTAGCACGCACAGCCTGCCGCCGGAGCTGCGCGCCGGTTACGGGCTCGTGACTGATCTCGCCGGCCACGTGCTGCCCGGCTGGACCGTCGCCTCGGTTTATCAGGAACACGGGCTCGTCACCGCGCCGACGCCGATCGATTTTTCGCGCTACCTGATCGGCACGCGCCTGCGCATCCTGCCGAACCACTCGTGCATCACCGCCGCGGCCTACGACTGTTATCACGTCGTCGACGGCAGCGACGCCGTGGTCGCCGAGTGGCCGCGCGTCAACGGCTGGTGAGCGGGCCGGAAACTTCATTCAACGACTGCCGCTTCGGGCTGGCACTGGCGGCTTGACGGTTCTCCGGGCCTTGGTATGCCTTTTCTTGTGAACAAGGCATACACCGTAAAAGAGGCGCAGCGCAGCCTGGCCGCCGTGGTCCGCACGGCCGAGCGGGGCGACCTCGCGACCATCACCCGGCACGATCAGCCGGTGGCCTACGTCATCGGAGCCGAGCGCCTCGCGGCCATTGCGGAAACCATGGAATTGCTGGCCAATCCCGCCGCGATGAAAGCCATCCGCGACGCCGAGGCCGGCAAAGGCAAACTCCACGACGCGAGCGACCTCCCCGAGTGAGCTTCAAGGTCAAGGTTCGCCCGCAAGTCTGGGTCTTTGCCACGACCCTGGGTATGGAGCACCGGCGCATTTTCAAACGGGCGGTGCTCGGTCTCGCCACCGAGAAGGGCGATATCAAGGCGCTCGGCGACAAACTTTCCGGATACTACCGGCTCAAGGTATCGCGCTTCCGGGTAATCTTCCGGTATGCGCCGGGGCGGGTCGTCGAGTGCGTCTTCGCCGAGGAACGAAAACTGATCTACGAAATATTCGAGTCCGAGATGAGCCGGATTCTGCGCAACGAGTGATCACCGCTTCAGCCGCGTGATCATTTCCAGGGCGCGCTGGGGGAGCGCCCATTTCAGGAAGAGGAAAACTTTGGCGTGGAACGGCGCGGCGTAGCGTGGCGCGGGATTGTCGCTCGTGAGCGCGTGCTCGACGAGCACCGCGATGTCGTCGGGCACGCCGGCGACGAAGCGCAGCGACTTGGTGCCCGCATGATAGTTTTTATAGAAGGGCGCGTAAGGTCCGGCGTTCGCGATCACGTCCGCCAGATCGCCAGACCCATCAGCACATAGAGTGTCGTCCACACCGGGCCGAAGAGCCAGCCGGGCGGATTCCACGATGGCTTCAGCAACAACGGAAACCAGTCGCGGACATTTGGGAAGGTCGCCCACGAGCCGATGGCGCCGGCAACGAAGGCGGCACCGATGAAGCCGGCGAGCGCGGTGACCTGGCGTGAGCGGAGGAAATTCATGAGGTTTTATTTCCGCAGGCGCACAATGAACGCCAGCACCCGGTCAGGCAGGAGCCATTTCAGAAACAGGAAGAACTTGGCGTGGAGCGGCGCGGCGTAGCGCGGCGCGGGGTTGCCGCTCGTGAGCGCGCGCTCGACCAGCCGGGCGATGTCGTCGGGCGTGCCGGCGACGCGGCGCAGCCGGTCGTAGCCGACGCGGAAGCCGCCGAGATACGGTGCGTAGGGTCCGGCGTTGTCGATTACCCCGGTCGAGGCGGTGTTTGCCGCCTCCACAAACTCCGTGAGGATGAAGCCCGGGCGGATGAGCGTGACGCGCACGCCGAAGGGCTTCAGCTCGCCGCGCAGACCGTCGGTGATGGCCTCAAGCGCGTGCTTGGTGGAATCGTAGATGCTCGACAGCGGCCGGGCGATGCGGCCGGCCACGGAACCGATGTTGACGATGCAGCCGGAGCCGCGCTCGCGCATCGCCGGCAGCACAAGCTGCGTCAGGGCGATGAGCGAAAAGATGGTCGTCTCGAAGTTCTGCCGGATGAGGTCGACCGGCACCAGCTCCACCGGGCCGCGCGTGCCGTAGCCGGCGTTGTTCACGAGCCCGTCGATGCGGCCGAATTTCTCAAGGGTGGCGTCGACGAGGCGTCGCCGGTCGGCGTCGCGCGTGATGTCGCCCGCGACAGCGAGGACATTGGCGCCGCTCGGGTCGAGTTCGCGTGCGAGCGCCTCCAGTCGGTCCTGCCGGCGCGCGAAGATCACGACCTTGGCGCCGCCGCGCACCAGTCGCCGTGCCGTTTCTTCGCCGATGCCCGACGACGCGCCCGTGATGATGACGACTTGGCCCGCGAGAGTTGGCATGGCCCAGAAATAGACAGGATTAGCCGAATGAACAGGATTTTGGTTCGGACATTTGGGCAATTTTGTTCATCTTGTCCTAAGATCGATCCGCCCGGAACGTCATCCGTCCAACCCAGTCTGATAATTCCCATGAAAATCCTCCGCCTGCTTTCCCTCGTCGCCGCGCTGCCACTCGCACTGCGCGCTGCGCCCATTGAATCGCGCATCACCGCTGTCACGGTCTACACCGACCGCGCCGTCGTCACCCGCACCGCCACGGTCGAACTGGCCGGCGGCACGACCGAACTCGTCTTCGCCAACCTGCCGCAGGCCCTCAACGAACGCTCACTGCAGGTCAGCGGCCGGGGCACGGCGCAGGCCCTCATCCTCGATGTCAGCGCCAAGCAGACTTTCGTGGACTTCACCCCCAATGCCCGCGTGAAGGAACTCGAGGATCAGCTGAAGGGCTTCGGCAAGCAGGTGCGCGGTCTTGATGATCGCGGCAACCTGCTCAACGCCCAGACCGCCATGCTCGACCGCATGGAAGCGGCGCTCTTCGCCCCGCCGACCAAAGACGTGCCCCGGCCCGACCTCAGCCAGTTCACCAACTCGCTCAACTACCTGACTGAGCAGAAGTCCAAGCTCGTCACCGAGCGCGCGTCGCTCGACGAGCAGCGCGAGGAACTGTCGAACAAAATCACCACGGTGCAAAACCAGCTCAACGAACTGCGCGGCGCCGGCGGCCGGGCCTTCAAGACCGTCACCGTGCGCGTGTCGGCCCCGCAGGCCGGTTCGCTCGATGTCGCCCTCTCCTACACCGTCCCCGGCGCCAGTTGGTCGCCGAGCTACGACGCCCGCGTGCTCAGCAGTGAGCGCGCCGTGGCCCTCGGCTATTTCGGCATCGTCCACCAAAGCACCGGCGAAGACTGGAAGGATGTCGCTCTCACCCTCTCGACCGCCCGCCCCGGCCTCGGTGGCGCCGCCCCGGTGCTGACGGTGTGGAATATCGATGTGTATAATCCCATTGTGATGCGTCAGGCCCGGGAGCGTGATGAGGGCCGTCTGGATAAAATGAAAGCCCTGCGCGAAAACGCCCCGGCGATGGCCGGTGCGGTCAACATGCAGTCACTAACGGACAACGTCGCGCAGGACGTCCCGGAAAAGAAGGATGCCGAGATGGCCTCAGCCACCATCGAGACCGGCGCGACCAGCGCCTCGTTCAAGATCGCCGTCAGCTCCTCGGTGCCGAGCGACAACTCACCGCAGAAGGTGCCGATCACCAGCGTCACCCTGAAGGCCAATCCCGAATACCTCACCGTGCCAAAGCGCCTCGCGACGGCCTACCTCACCGCGAAGGTCTACAACAACTCCGAGTTCCCGCTGCTGGCCGGCGCGATGAACGTGTTCCTCGACGGCACTTTCGTCGCCACCAGCGCGCTCCGCACGGTGATGTCGGGCGAGAAGTTCGACCTGGCGCTCGGGGCCGACGAGGGCATCAGCGTGAAGCACAAGCG
>JANXWT010000049.1 GCA_025351035.1 Opitutia bacterium
CCGCCGTGTCCGAACCGCCGACCTACGCCGTCGCCGTGGGCTTCGTCGCGCTACTCTCCACCGCCTATCGCCGTCGCAAGCATGCCGCCAGCCGCGCTCAGAATTAAGCACCGTCGCCTTTTTGGCGCAGTGGCGCTCGTTGGCGATTACGGTCCGGTTGATCCGTCCGTATCCGTGCCCCCTCCGCGGTAAAAACTCCGGTTGTTTATTCTCCCACGGATGCGCCCGGTTGCGATTCCGGTCACAGCGGAGCATTGCTCTGCGGCTGGCTCTTGGATTCTCTCTCCGTTCACTTCCCCGGCGTGAAGCTGACGGGCGAGGCCGCGTCGGGTTTCTTTTCGCCGTTCGTGGCGCGGAGCACGAGGCCCCGCTGGGCCCAGACGCCGCTCGGGTCAATCTTGGAAATTTCTTCGGTGAGTTTCGTCACGTCGGCAGTCTTGCCAGCCTCGGCGGCGAGGGCGGCGAGATGATAGGTGGCCTCGGCGCGCACGGACTTGAACTGCGCGATGTCGGCGCTGATGGCCTTAAGGGCGACCTCGCCGCTGGCGCGGTCGCCGCCGGCGAGCTTGCTCATGGCGGCGCCGAGCTTGGCCCGGCCTTGCAAGGCGTCGTTGGTCAAATTGGACTGGGCCTTGGCGTAAAGATCGGTGGCGGCGGCATAATCGGCCGCGAGATATTTCGCATCAGCGAGCGTCAGAAAAGCGGCTCCACTGAGCGCGTGGCCGGTGTTGGCGGAGGCGAAGGCGGCGAGCTTGGCCTCGTTGCCGAGCGCGGCCGCGTAAGCCTGCTGGACGCCCAGCTCGCGCTGCGCCGCGAAGTATTGCCAGCCCTCGCGGCCCACAATGAAGAGAAGAATGGCGGCGAGGAAACCGTAGATGGGCCGGCGGTTGTTGACCCAGAAAGTTTCAAATTGGACATCGAAAGGAGCGACGGCGACGGCGGGCGTGGCGTCCTTGGAGGAGTGGGCGGCGGGCGGGATTTGGCTCATGAACCGCGCAGATTGAGGAGCCGGGCGGCGGCTCTCAAGGCAAAAGCTTCGGTCGGAACGACCGAAGCTTGCAAACCCCCAAGCTCCAACATCCCAACTGCAATGAAACAGTCTCCTCCGGACATGGTTTGTCGCGTTTCAGAGATCGGTCGTTCCCTGAAGTTTGGCGGTTGGAGCTTGGGGCTTCCGGCGGCTCTGCCGCCTAGCTGGCCGCGACGGTGTTGTGCCGGTATTCTTGCAACGGGCGGACGCCGACCCGGAGTTGCTGCATGGCGCGGATGCCGTTGAGCGCGGCGGTGGCGCCCATGAGCGTCGTCATCAAACACACGCTGTTGGCGTAGGCCGCGGCGCGAATGAGATTCTCATCCCGGCGCGGATTCATGCCGGAAGGCGTGTTGATGATCATCTGGAGCTGGCCGTTTTTGAGCAGATCGACGGCGTTGGGGCGGCCTTCGGAGAGCTTGTTGACGAGCTTCACCGTGATGCCGTGCTGCGCGAGGAAACGGGCCGTGCCACCAGTGGAGCAGACGCCGAAGCCGAGGGCTTGCAGCTCGCGGGCGATCGCGACCGACTGCGGCTTGTCGGTGTCCTTGACGCTGAGGAAGACGTTGCCCTGCGCGGGGAGCGCGGGCTTGGCGCCCATTTGGGTTTTCGCGAAGGCGATGCCAAGATCGTCGTCCATGCCCATGACTTCGCCGGTGGAGCGCATCTCGGGGCCGAGCACGATGGCGGCCCCGGGGAAGCGGGCGAAGGGAAACACGGCCTCTTTCACACACCAATGTTTGGGCTGGAGTTCGTGCGTGAACCCGAGGTCCTTGAGTTTTTTGCCGGCCATGACCTTGGCGGCGAGTTTGGCGAGCGGCACGCCGATGGCCTTGGCCACAAACGGCACGGTGCGCGACGCACGCGGGTTGACTTCGAGCACGTAGAGCTGGTTGTCCTTGATCGCGAATTGCACGTTCATCAGGCCGATCACCTTGAGGGCCTTCGCCAGCGCGTAGGTGGCGGTGCGCACCGTCTGCCGCATCTCCGCAGAGAGCGTATGCGGGGGCATCACCATCGCGGCGTCGCCCGAGTGCACGCCGGCAAACTCGATGTGCTCGAGCATGCCGCCGACGACGGAGGTCTCGCCGTCGCTCAGGCAATCGACATCGAGCTCCATGGCGTCCTCGAGGAATTTATCGATCAGCACGGGCTTGCCCGGCATGGCTTCAAACGCTTGGTGAATGACGGCCTGCAACTCCTCTTCGCTGTAAACGATGAACATGCCGCGACCGCCGAGCACGAACGACGGACGGAGCAGCACGGGGAACCCGATCTCATGCGCGAACGCGAGCGCCTCGGGCTCGTTCAGCGCGGTGCGGTTCGGCGGCTGCTTGAGCTTCAACTGGTCGAGCACGGCGGCGAAATGCTTCCGGTCTTCGGCAAGGTCGATGCTCTCGGGCGAGGTGCCAATGACGTTGACGCCATGCGCCTTCAGGCCGGCGGCGAGATTGAGCGGCGTCTGCCCGCCGAACTGCACGATGGCGCCGGAACACTTCTCCTGTTCGTAGACTTCCAGCACGTCCTCCAGAGTGAGTGGTTCAAAGTAGAGGCGGTCGGACGTGTCGTAGTCGGTCGAGACGGTCTCCGGGTTGGAGTTGATCATCACGGTCTCGAAGCCGATCTCGCGCAAAGCGAACGACGCGTGCACGCAGCAGTAGTCGAACTCGATGCCCTGGCCGATGCGGTTGGGGCCGCCGCCGATGATCAGGATCTTCGGTTTCGTCGAGGGGATGACCTCGTTTTCGTCGCCGTAGCTCGAGTAATAGTAGGGCGTAAACGCCTCGAACTCCGCAGCGCAGGTGTCGACGAGGCGGAAGGTGGTCTCGATGCCGACAGCCTTGCGATGCGCGCGCATCGTGTCGAAGTCGGTTTGGAAAATATGCGCGAGCTGCGCATCGGAAAACCCAAACTGTTTGGCCCGCCGGAGCGTCGGGATGTCGATTGTCGCCAGAGTAAACTGGCGCAGGGAATCCTCCATCTCGTGGAGTTCACGCAACTGGTGGAGAAACCACGGGTCGATCTTGGTGAGGGCGAAGATCTGCTCGACCGTGAAGCCGGCGCGAAAAGCGTGGCGGAGAAAGTAGACGCGTTCGGCGTTGGGCGTGCCGAGTTTCTGGCGGATCGTCTCGTCGTCAGGCAGCTCGTCGCCGCCGAATTTGCCGCCGCCGCCCCACCCGCGCGCGCCCGTTTCGAGTGAACGCAGGCACTTCTGAAACGACTCCTTGAACGTGCGGCCGATGGCCATGGCCTCGCCGACAGACTTCATCGACGACGTGAGCGTGGTGTTGGCGCCGTTAAATTTCTCGAAGGTGAAGCGCGGGATCTTCGTGACGACGTAGTCGATCGTCGGTTCGAAGCTCGCCGGCGTGAGGCGCGTGATGTCGTTGCGCAGCTCATCGAGCGCGTAGCCGACGGCAAGCTTGGCGGCGATCTTCGCGATGGGGAAACCGGTGGCCTTCGACGCGAGCGCCGAGGAACGCGACACGCGCGGATTCATCTCGATGACGACCTGCCGGCCCGTCTGCGGGTCGATGGAGAACTGGATGTTCGAGCCACCCGTTTCGACGCCGATCTCACGGATGACGGCGAACGACGCGTCGCGCATCACTTGAAATTCCTTGTCGGTGAGCGTCATCGCCGGGGCGACCGTGATCGAGTCGCCGGTATGCACGCCCATCGGATCAAAATTTTCGATGGAACAGATGACGACACACTGGTCCTTGTGGTCGCGCATGACCTCCATTTCGTATTCCTTCCAGCCGAGCAGGCACTCTTCGACGAGCACCTCGTGCGTCGGGGAAATCTCAAGGCCGCCGGCGGCGATCTGCTCGAATTCCTCACGGTTGTAGGCGATGCCGCCGCCGGAGCCGCCGAGCGTGAAACTCGGACGGATGATGAGCGGAAACGCGCCGATAAAATCGGCTGCTTTGCGCGCTTCGTCCAGGGTGTGCACGGTCATCGACTTGGCGACATCCAGGCCGATCCGGAGCATGCACTGCTTGAAAAGTTCGCGGTCCTCGCCCTTCTTGATCGCACCGGGTTTCGCCCCGATCATCTCGACGCCGTATTTTTCGAGGATGCCGGCGTGGTGGAGTTCCATCGCGAGATTGAGCGCGGTCTGGCCGCCGAGCGTGGGCAACAGCGCGGAGGGGCGCTCCTTCGCGATGATTTTCTCCAGGATGTCAACGGTCAGCGGCTCGATATAGGTGACGTCGGCGAACTCCGGATCCGTCATGATGGTGGCCGGGTTGGAATTCACGAGGATGACCTTGTAGCCTTCCTCCTTGAGGGCCTTGCACGCCTGCGTGCCAGAGTAATCAAACTCACAGGCCTGCCCGATAATGATGGGGCCGGCGCCGATGATCAAGATGGACGAGAGGTCGGTGCGTTTGGGCATGGGCGTGAGCGGCGCGAGGTTTGGGACGCCCCCAAGGTGGCGCAAGCGGGAAAACTATTCTGGCGAATTGCGCCGGCGGCCGGGCGCCAAACCGGGCAACCCAGCCGGTTTCAAGCCGACAAAACGAGGCCGGCGCGCACCGGAGCGAGCGCGCAGGGAAGCGAGGCCTCGCAGGCATTGTCAGATAATAGATGACATTGCCGGGGCCCGCACACGGGCGAGGCCGGCCGAACGCACTCAGTCAAGGCAGAGGATGTCGATGCCGAGGATTTGGGCGGCCTTGACGCGATCGCCACCGCAGGCCTGCAACACGCGGGCAATATACTGTTTTTTCTGGTCGGAGAGGAAGTCGGCCAGTGCGGGCCAAGTCTTGAGCTCATGCACGCGGAGCGGCAATTGGGCGGAGGTGATGACGCGCGTGTCGGTCGTGGAGATGACCTGCGAGATCACCTGCGTGAACTCGGCGAGGTTGCCCGGCCAGCGGTGGGCGCGCAGCGTGGCGAGCGCGCCCTCGGAGAACTCAATCTGCCGCGCGTCGAACTGCGGGTTGGTGCCCCTGACCGTAAAGAAGGACCGGAGCAGCGCGGGAATATCCCCGGCGCGCTCGCGCAAGGACGGCAGCTGCACCGGCAGCGCGGCGATGCGATAGAAAAGTTCCTCGTGAAACTTGCCTTCCTCGGTTAATTTTTCGAGATCCTCCTCGGTGGCGCAAATGAGGCGGAACTGGGCGGAGTTGTTGCGGAGCACGGTGACCAGTTCCATCTGCGCAAACTGCGGCAGGCACTGCACATTTTGGAGCAGCAGCGTGCCGCCCCGGGCTGCTTGCACGGCGGTGCCCCCGGCTCCGTTCGGGCCGAGCAGGCTATCGCGCAAGCTTTGTTCGGAACTCAGCCGGCAATCGAGACGGACGAGCGGACTGTTGGGCGCGGAACCGGCCGTGTGGAGCAATTCGGCGGCGATCTCGTGGCCGCTGCCGAGTTCGCCGGAAAGGAGCACGGGGGTGTGCGTCGCCGCAAGTTTCTGGAGCTGGGTGATCAGCCGCTTGATTTTCGCGCTCTCGCCGGGAAACCGCGCCTCAAAGTCTCCGGCCCGGCCGGCCGACGGTGCGCCGAGGCTCGCCTCGCGCTCCAGCGAAACGCGGCGGAATTCCAGCCCGCTTTTCAAGGTTTGCATGAGCTCGTCGACCCGAAAGGGCTTCTGCAGATATTCGAAGGCCCCGAACTTGAGCGCCTGAATGGCGCTGTCGGTGCTGGCGTAAGCCGTCATGATAATGACGACGACCCCGGGATCGTATTGCTTGAGCTGCTTGAGAAGCGTGAGACCGTCCATCGGCTTCATGTCGATATCGGCGAGCACGAGGTCGAACTTTTCCGTCTTGTAGCGCGCAAGGGCTTTCTCGCCGTCGGTTGCGAAAGCCGTGGCATAGCCGGTGGGGTGGATCACGGCGGCGAGCATCTCGTGGATGGAGATCAGGTCGTCGACAATGAGAATGGAAGCCATGGATGTTGAAAACGGTCAATGTGCAGGTCCCCGTGCGGACGCGCAAGTGGCATTCAATCGGAGGCGATGATCACTGCAGGCCGCCGGCCACCGCACCGAGCTGGAAGATCGGGAGGAACATCGCCATGACGATGCCACCGACCACCACGCCGAGAAAGACGATGAGAATCGGCTCGATGAGCGAGGTGAGCGCCGAGACCGTGGCCTCGCACTCGACGTCGTAGAAATCAGCGATCTTGTTCATCATGCCATCGACATTGCCCGTGGATTCACCGGCTTTGATCATGTGCTTCATCATCGGAGGGAAGAAGGGATTGATGCCCATGATCTCCGAGACCTGCCCGCCCTGGCTAACGTGGCGCGCGATGTCGGCGCAGGCGTCCTCAATTTGCACCTTGTTGCTGGCGGAGGCGACGATCTCCAGCGTGCGCAAGATGGGCACGCCCGACCGCATGAGCGTCGCATAGGTGCGGCAGAAGCGAGACAGCGCGATCTTGTGGACCAGATTGCCGAAGATGGGGGCGCGGACCAGAAAGAGGTCCTTCTGCCGGCGGCCACCGGGCGTGGCGATGTATTTGCTCACGAACTTGAAAATGCCGAAGGCGCCCCCGCCAAGCGCCCACCACCACGCGCGCATGAAATTACTCAGATCGATCAGCATTTGCGTCGGTGCGGGGAGCTTGGCGCCGAAATCGGCGAACATCGCCGCGAAGACCGGAATGACGAAAATCAGCAGCACGTTGACGAGCGCGACCGCGAGGCCGATGACCGCGATCGGGTAGGTCATGGCGGACTTCACCTTCTTGGTGAGCTTGACCGTAGACTCGAAATAGCCCGCGACTTTGCCGAGAATTTCCGCCAGCCCACCCGACGCTTCACCCGCCTCGACCATCGAAATGAAAAGATTGTTGAAGGCATTCGGGAAACGTTTCACCGCCCCGGAGAACGAGGTGCCCGACGAGATGTCGTTGCGGACGTCACGGATGATGATGCGGAAAACTTGGTCCTCCGTCTGATCCTGCAAAGCCTCAAGGCAGGAGACGAGCGGCAGACCCGCCTGCAGCAACGAAGCGAGCTGACTGGTAAAGAGCGCGAGCTCGCCCAAGCCCAACTTGTAGGACTTGGCCTTTTTCTCGAGCGACTTTTGCTTGGCCAAGGCTTGCGCCGCCTGGACGTTGGATTTGGGTTTGGCCGCAGCCGGAGGTGTTGCCATGTTGGGACAGTTTCAAACGCATCACACCGCCGCCCGCAACCCCCTTTTCGTCATCCCGGTGAATAAATCCAAGGCGGTCCCCGAGGCGGGTTAACAAAAGCTTGAACGAGTCGGACCGCGCGCCACTCTCCGCGGCATCGCACTGCGGCTATAGTTTAATGGTAAAACCTCTGCCTTCCAAGCAGGTGTCGTCGGTTCGATTCCGACTAGCCGCTCCACTGCTCAGACCGGCTTGATCAGCTGCTCGGGGCGGGTCAGGCCGTTGGTGATCGCGAAGTGAATCAACTTGGGCGTGCTGTGGATGTTGAGTTTCCCCATGATGTCGCGCCGGCGCGATTGCGCGGTGATCGCGCTGATCTTAAGATCGACGGCCAGCTCTTCGTCGGTCTTGGACGCACCGATAAGGGCAAGGATCCGGATTTCGTAATCCGACAAGATTCGGTGAAAGGCCCGCGGATCGTGCCGTAGGCTGCGGCTTGCGGCGCCGACAACGGGCGAATAACAGATTTGGCCACTCAGGACCAAGCGGATGGCGTTCGTCAGCATCTCGGGGCGCTGGTCCTGTTTGTCGATAAATCCATGCAAACCCAGCCGCTGCACTTGCAGCATCGTGTAGGGGTCGCGATGGGCCGAAATACCCAAGATTTTCAGGTGCGGAATTTCCGCCAGCATCAGGCGCGCGATCTCCAAACCGCCAGCATCGGGCAACGAGAAATCCAGCAATAGCAAGTCGGGTCGTTTGTCGCGCAACTCGGCCAAACCCGTTGCACCGG
>JANXWT010000058.1 GCA_025351035.1 Opitutia bacterium
TGCTGCGCGATCAGCCTGACGACCCGCAGGCGCTCGCGCGCCCACTCCGGCTGGGGCTGCGCCCACGCCGCCTCGATCTGTTTGATCAACTCTGCTCCTAACGGTGGAAACGTGCGGGCCATGCCTTCATCTCAGCGATTGCCGTCTCCCTAGTAAAGTCTAATAGCTAACGGATGTTGGTATTAGGCGCCAAGGCCAGGGTTGTTCCGGAGTTGATCGTGGCGTCGCCGCCAATCGTCCAGGTGTTGCTGGTCGCACTAGTCGTCACCACTTGGGCGGTGTTGGCCGCGATCGTAAAATTCCCGGTGGTCGTAAATGTTCCCGGTGTTCCAGTCGCAGACGATGACTGCCAGGTGAGTCCGCCATAGGTTATCCCAGAGGTGCGAAACGAACTGGAGCCGGCGCCGAAGGCAAATGTGCTCCCGGAGTTTATGGTTCCGAAGTTAAGGGCGCTGTAGCTGCCGGTCACAGAGTAGGTGGCGCCGCTGGCCAGATCCAGGGTGATGGCCGGATTTTTGTCGGCCGCAGTCAATGTCCCGCCGTTGTTGACGACGACCTTTGATCCGCTTCCGGAGACGGTCCACGCAGAGATCAAGGCCGCAGTTTGCGCGCTTTGAATGGCGAAAATTTGGCTGGCTGTGGTGAAATTTGCCGGATGCGCGCCGCTCCCGTCAGTGCTCGTCCCCCAATTTGCCGCTACCGAGGGATCTGCTCCGCCAGTCAAAAAATAGGTGGTCTGCCCATGCAGTTGGGTTGCCGGGAAGACAGCCGCGAAGACGAGCAGAAAACAGCTGTGCGCCGCACGAGTAAACCGCGCTCCCAAGTCGGGCAAGGCAGCCGGCACGCGTTCGCGCGGGGCAATCGTCATCAATAACTGCGGGGAGTGCTGGGTGGGCCGAGGCAACGGTCGGCGGAAGAGGTTGTTCAGAGTGCAGGTGGCGTGGCGGAGACTCATGGCGGCGCTTGGGGTTTGGCGGATGGTAGCGGCGCACGGCTACCCATCGGAGAGAGGAAAGGACCTGAATTTAGGTCAGAATTTGACTCACGGGTGGGCTCCTGACAAAGCGACGCGGTCTCACGGTCGCCACGCCGCGCCGGCGACCTCGCGGCATTCCTGAGTGAAGCAGCGCGAAACGATCAGGAGCACGGGCTTCCATGCGACCCGACTCTGCCCAACTTACCCCAGCGCTGCGAGCAGACGCTCCAGCTCGGCTTTCTTCGCCTGCTGGTCGGCGAGCTGTTGGCGCGCGCCTTCGAGCACCGCGGGCGGCGCTTTGCTGACGAACGCCTCGTTGCTCAACCGCGCCGACGTGCCCGCGATGTGCTTGGTGATCGTCTCGATCTCTTTCGCGAGCCGTGCTTTCTCGGCGGCAGGATCGCCCTTGAGCTGCTTGATGAGATTCCACGAACCGCACGCCGTCACGATGGCCGGGGCCGTCGGCGACATCGCGCCGCGCGTGAGCGCGGCGGCACCGAGCATGCGCTTGAGCTTGGCGAGATTCGATTCGAGCACGGACCAATGCGCATCGCTGGCCTCGACGACGAACTCGGACGCTTTGCTCGACGCCTCGCCATGTTCCGCTTTGAACGAGCGCACCTGCGAGACCACGGCCTTGAGTTGCGCCACCTGCGCGGCGGCGGCGAAATCGATTTTCAATCCGTGGCCGGCGAGATGCGAGGCGTCGCTGAGGCGCGCGTCGCGCATGAGGAACTGGCCTTCGGCACCGTAGCCGAGCAGGTGCCAGAGTTCCTCGGTGATGAACGGCGTGAACGGATGCAGCAGCAGCAGCGTCTGGCGCAGCACGAGGTCCTGGATCGCGAGGCTGTTGTCCTTCGTCGCCGGGTCGAGGAGCTTCGACTTCGAGACCTCGACATACCAATCGCAAAAGTCGTTCCAGAAAAATCCGTAGAGCGCATGCACCGCCGCGCTGAACTCGAAGTTATAGAACGCCTGGTCGACGGCGCGCGTCGTGGAGAACAGGCGGTCGAGGATGGCGTGGTCGTCGGCGTCGAACTTCGCCGGGTCGATGCGCGCTATGACGGCGGAGAGCGAGGAGTTATCGGCCATGTCGCCGCTCATCTGGCGGAAGCGGCAAGCGTTCCAGAGCTTGTTGCAGAAATTCTTGCCGCTCTCGATGCGGTCTTCCTGAAAGCGGATGTCCTGCCCCTGCGGCGCGAGCGAGATGATGCCGAAGCGCAGGCCATCCGCGCCGTATTTGGCGATGAGGTCGAGCGGATCGGGCGAATTGCCGAGGGACTTCGACATCTTGCGGCCCTGCGCGTCACGGATAATGCCGGTGAAGTAGACGTTGCGGAACGGAATGCGCTGCTCGATCGACGCACCCTCGTGCGTGTATTCGAGCCCGGCCATGATCATGCGCGCGACCCAGAAGAAAATGATGTCGGGTCCGGTGACGAGCGTCGCGGTCGGATAGAAAAAATCGAAGCCGGCCTTCGCCATCGCGTCCTTGTCGGGCCAGCCCATCGTCGCCTGCGGCCAGAGCCACGAGCTGAACCACGTGTCGAGCACGTCGTCCTCCTGCACCCAACCGTCCTTGTCGGCGGGGCCGGCGAGTGAGACGTGCACCTTCGCCGGGTCGGCGAGATCGGCGGGCGTCAGTTTTTCTTTGTCGAGGCCCTTGCGATACCAGACGGGAATGCGATGCCCCCACCAGAGCTGGCGGCTGATGCACCAATCCTGGATGCCTTCGAGCCAGTGGAGATAAACCTTCGACCAGCGCTCGGGGTGAAACTTGATGTGGCCGTCGCGCACGGCGGCCTTGGCCTCCTCGACGCGCGGATACTTGAGCCACCAT
>JANXWT010000168.1 GCA_025351035.1 Opitutia bacterium
CTTTTTCGGCGGCGTCACGACGCCCTCCGACCTCGTGACCGAAGGTGCGTTCCACAGGGTGAAGGACGCCTTCATCGAGGCGGCGATGAAAGCCGGCGACGCCGAGTTCGTCCGCCAGCAGAAAAATTCTCCCGCCGACAAGCAGCCGACCGCCGCCCAGCACCTCAAGCTCCGCACCGACGCGCTGCTCGACCGCCTGATCTTCAAACTCGAACCCAAGCCCTGAGCCATGCCTATCCCCGACTACCAAACACTGATGCTGCCGCTGCTCCGCTTTTATTCGGACAACGCGATTCATTCTCTCAAAGAAGCCGAGGCTTCTCTCGCAAAAGAATTCAAACTCACCGAAGACGAGCTGAGCCGGCTTATCCCTAGCGGTCGGCAGACAACTTTTTATAACCGCGTCGGCTGGGCGCGGACCTATATTTCAAAAGCCGGTTTGTTGAGCACGGCGAAGCGTGGATACTTTTGCATCACCCCTTCCGGGTCAAAAGTGTTGGCGAGCAAACCAGACCGTATCGATGCGCGATTCCTACGTCAGTTTCCCAGTTTCATGGAGTTTAAGGAAACTAAACACGACGAAAACTCTTTCACAATAGCCGCTACGCCACTCGTTGAAACCAAAGAAAGCCCCGAAGAACTTATTGATTCTGCCCACACTCAACTCAAGCGGGCCCTCGCAGCCGAACTTCTCTCGCGCATCAGTCAAGCAGCCCCAATATTCTTCGAACGCCTTGTCGTCGAACTGCTGCTCAAGATGGGTTACGGTGGTTCGCGGCAGGATGCCGGCCGGGCGATTGGCCGCAGCGGCGACGGCGGCATCGACGGCATCATCAACGAGGACCGCCTCGGCCTCGATAGCATCTACCTTCAGGCGAAGCGTTGGGAAAATCCGGTCGGCCGGCCGGAAATTCAGAAATTCGCCGGCGCGCTCGCGGAGCACCGCGCCAAGAAGGGCGTGTTCATCACCACGTCGTCGTTCACCAAGGAAGCCCTCGCCTCCGCCACGAAGCATGACGCCCGCATTGTCCTCATCGACGGCGAAAAACTCGCCACGCTCATGATCGACCACGGGCTCGGTGTGACGCTTGAGGCCACCTACGAAGTGAAGCGAATCGACTCCGACTATTTCGCTGAAGAATAATTCTCCGCTCATGAAAATCCTCCGCCTCGTCTTGCCACTCGCCTGTGCCGCGCGTCTCTGCGCTGCCGAAACCGCGCCGCTCCCCGACGGTCTCTACGCCGAGTTCACCACGCCACATGGCGTGTTCACGGCCGAGCTGTTCTACCAGCAAACACCGATGTCTGTCGCGTCGTTTGCCGGGCGCGCCGAGGGCTCCCTCGCCCCACGCGACGGCAAACCGTTTTTCACCGGGCTGACGTGGTATCGCGTCGTGCCGGGCTTCGTCATCCAGAGCGGCGACCCGACCAATCCCGGCGGTGGCATCCAGAGTCGTCCGCCGCCGAAGCCCGATGACGTCGACACCGGCCATCCGTTTCCGTTTCCCGACGAGATCGTGCCCGGCCTGCACCACAGCGCCGTCGGCACGCTGTCGATGGCCAACGGCGGACCCGACACGAACAGCTCGGAGTTTTTCGTGACGCTCGCCGACACGACGCGACTAAACTACCTGCACAACGTCTTCGGCCGCACCGTGCGCGGCACCGAAGTGCTGCCGCTCATCCAGCTCAACGACGCGTTCTCGATCAAAATTCTCCGCATCGGCGCGGCGGCGCAAGCGTTCAAGGCCGACGAGGCGACGTTCAAGGCGCTCGCCGACCATGCCGGCAAATACAACGGCGCGGCTGATCCCGGCCCGACGACCCACTTCGACGATCCCGACAAGGTGTTGCCGCAGGAGGTTCCGCGCGCGAAAAACTTCAACTTCAAGCTGGAGAACTTCCAGCGCTTCACCGGCCAGCGCCTCTACGCGCGCACCTACGCCACGCTGCCTCAACCCGCGACCGCGGCTTCCGCGGAAGGAAATGCGCCACCCGCGCCCGTCGAGAAAATCACCCCGTCGAAGTTCACGCAGAAACTCGCGCGCGAACTCGGCATCGCGAAGAACGGCGTGCTCGCCGTCTATTTCGCCGACAAGGACGACTGGTATCTGTGGGTCGGCGACGATCTCACGCCGACGTTCAACCCCGAGAAGAAAAAGCTGATGGCCCGCAAGACCGAGCTCTACGCCGCCGTGAAAGCGAAAGCCGCCGGCTACGCCGACGAAGCCCGCAAGCGCAACGGGCCGGAGAAACCGCTCACGCCCGCCGACCTCACGAAATACTCCGTCGACGCGATGCTCGACTCGCTCATCTTCATCTTCGAACCCCAGCCGAAATCCTGACCCATGAAACTGATTCGCTTCACCGTTCCCGCCGCTATCCTCGCGCTCGCTCTGAGCGCACGCGCCGACGACCTCCGCCAGCTCGTGGCGCAGAAAGTGGCCGCCGACTATCCGTCGCTCGACGCGCTCTACAAAGGTTTTCACGCGCACCCGGAGCTGTCGCTCATGGAAACGGCGACCGCCGCGAAGCTCGCCGGCGAATTGCGCGCGGCAGGTTACGAGGTCACGGAGAAGTTTGGTGGCACGGGTGTCGTCGCCGTTTTGAAAAACGGACCCGGCCCAGTGCTGATGGTGCGCAGCGAACTGGACGCACTGCCCGTCGAGGAAGCGACCGGTCTGTCCTACGCGAGCACGGTGAAAACAAAAGACCTCACCGGCCGCGAGACCGCGGTGATGCACGCGTGCGGACACGACATCCATTTGACCTGTCTCGTCGGCACGGCGCGCACCATGGCGGCGATGAAAGACCGTTGGAGCGGCACGCTGATTTTCATCGGCCAGCCGGCCGAGGAACGCCTGCTTGGTTCGCGCGCCATGCTCGCCGCCGGGCTCTACCAAAAATTCCCCAAGCCCGACTTCGTTGTGGCGTTGCACGACGACTCGATCCACGCCGCCGGCACCGTCGCGGTAGCGCCGGGGCCCGTCACCTCCAACGCCGATACGGTGGAGATCACCGTGCGCGGAGTTGGCGGCCACGGCTCGACGCCGCACGTCACCAAGGATCCCGTGCTGCTCGCCGCGCGCATCGTCGTCGCGTTGCAGAACATCGTGAGCCGCGAGACCGATCCCCGCGAGCCGGCGGTCGTCACCGTCGGCTCGATCCACGGCGGCACCAAGGCCAACATCATACCCAACGAGGTGAAGCTGCAGCTCACGCTGCGTTCCTACTCCGACCAAGTGCGCGCCCACACGGTCGAAGCCTTGAAACGCATCTGCCGCGGCGAGGGCATCAGTGCCGGCCTGTCCGAAGATTTGCTGCCCATCGTGAACGTCATCACCGACGAAGGCACGGCCGCCACCTACAATGATCCCGCGCTCGCGGCCCGGGTGCGCAGTGCCGCCGTGAGCGCGCTCGGTGCCGACGCCGTGAAAACCGCGGAGCCCGTGATGGCGAGCGAGGACTTCAGCGCCTTCGGTCGCACCGCCGAGCACGTGCCGATCTGCACCTTCGACCTCGGCGCTTCCGACCCGGCCAAGCTCGCCGAAGCGGAGCGCACCGGCGTGCCGTTGCCCGGGCCGCACAACAGCAAGTTTGCCCCCGTGCCCGAGCCGACGATCAAGACCGGCATTGCCACGATGTCCGCCGTGGTGCTCGACTTGCTCGCGAAGAAATAATTTTCATCAACCCAACTGAAACCCGCCCTATGAAATTCCTCCGCCTCCTTGCCCCCGTCGCCGCGCTCGCCCTCGCGCCGTTTGGCCGCGCCGCCGATCTCCACCAACTCGTCGCGCAGAAAGTAAACGCCGAATACCCGTCGCTGTTTGAAATCTACAAGGATCTCCACCTGCACCCCGAGCTCTCGTTCATGGAAGTGCGCACCGCCGGCATCGTCGCGAAGGAACTGCGCGCGCTCGGCTTCGAGGTCACCGCGAAGGTCGGCGGCATGGGCGTCGTCGGCGTGCTGAAGAACGGCGCGGGCCCGACGGTGTTCGTGCGCGCCGACATGGACGCACTGCCGGTGAAGGAGGAAACCGGCCTGCCTTACGCGAGCACGGCGGTGACGAAGGACCTCACCGGCAAGGAATATCCGACGATGCACGCCTGCGCGCACGACTCGCACGTCACGGCACTCATCGGCACGGCACGGACCCTCGCGGCGCTGAAAGACCATTGGTCCGGCACGCTCGTGCTGGTTGGCCAGCATGCGGAGGAAGCCGTCGGCGGCGCGCGCGCGATGCTGCAGGACGGACTTTTCACGCGCTTCCCGCATCCGGACTTCGTGATCGCTTTCCACACGCTCTCCGATCTGCCGGCCGGGCTCGTGGCCTGCATCGAGGGGCCGGCCTACGCCAACGTGGACTCAGTGGACATCACCGTGCGCGGCTACGGCGGCCACGGCTCGCGACCGCACACGACCCGCGACCCGGTCGTGCTCGCCTCCGAGATCGTCGGCATGCTCCAGACGATCGTCAGCCGCGAGCTGAAGCCCGGCACACCCGCGGTCGTCACCGTCGGCACGATCCACGGCGGCACGCGCCGCAACATCATCCCCGACGAAGTGAAGCTCGAACTGACCATCCGCTCCTATGACGAAGCCGTGGCCGACCAAATCATCGCCGCGATCAAGCGCATCTCGTTGCACGCCGCCGAGGCGGCCGGGGTGCCGGCCGACCGGATGCCCCTTGTCAACGCCACCGAATACCGCACGCCCGTCGTGGTGAACGACGTCGCTCTCGCGCGCCGGCTCAACGGCGTTTTCTGCACGTGGTTCGGCGAAGCACGCGTGCCCACCGTCGAGCCCGCGACCTATGGCGAGGATTTTGCCGAATACGGCCGCACCCGCCCGAAGGTGCCGATCGCCATTTTCTCCGTCGGCGGCACCGACCCGGCGAAATGGGATGACGCCAAGAAAACCGGCGCGCCGCTGCCCGGGAACCACTCCGCCCTCTTCGCGCCGCTGCCCGAGCCTACCCTCAAGACCGGCATCACGGGATCGGTTGCCGCCGTGCTGGACTTGCTGGCAAAAAGGTGATTCGCTGCCGCCGCATTCAAAAAAACCCTACATGCGGCCCATGAAAACCCCTACGCGGTCCGCCTTCACGCTGGTGGAAATCATGATCGTAGTCGTGATCATTGGTTTGCTCGCGTCGCTTGCGATCCCCGCCTTCCAAAAAGTCCGCGCCATTTCGCAGGATAAGGCTGTGCTGAACAATGCCCGGCAGCTGTCCGCGGCGGCCGAACAATACTATCACGAGAATGGCGCCACGACGGTCGCGCAGGCCAACCTTGTCGGCTTGGGCTATTATGTCCGCGTGCAAGGCGCCGTGGCGAACGAGACCTACCCGGCGTTTTTCACGGAAGGCGTGACGATCACGATCGCCGGCGTCGCCGGCGCCCGCACGGTAACCTACGCGCCCTGAGCGCGAGAGCCCGAGCGGGTGAAGCCTCGGCCTCGCGGCCTGCAGCCGCCGGCGCAGACGGGCGCGGGGATAATCTTGCCGCGCCGGCCGGGTGTGCTCTTCGTGGGCCATCGACGTCCATGAGCCCGCGCCCAACAATGAAAATCTGCGGCCTCACCACGGTGGAAGATGCCTGGAGCGCCGCAACCGCGGGTGCGGATTTTCTGGGATTTATTTTTCATCCTGCCTCGCCCCGCCACCTGACCTTGGACCAATACCGGAGCATGGCGGCCGCTTTGCCCGCCTTGCCCAAAGTCGCCGTGATCGTCGAACCCACGCGCGAGGAGTTAGCCAGGCTCTGGCAGGCTGGTTTCGAGCGCATTCAGCTCCACTGCCGATTCGAGACGCCGCTCGACCACTTGCAAGCTTGGTCCGCAGCGACAGGCGTTGACCGGCTGTGGCTCGCCCCGAAGTTGCCGCCGGCCGAGGAATTGCCGCCGCACTGGCTGCCACTCGCACGCACTTTCCTGCTCGACGCTTATCACGCCGAAAAATTCGGCGGCACCGGGCAAACCGGGGACTGGGAGAAATTCCGCCGGCTTCAGGCCCAGCATGCGCAGCACGATTGGATTCTTTCGGGCGGGCTGACACCGGACAACCTTGCCGCCGCGATTGCGGCGACTGACGCCCGCTTCATCGACGTGAACAGCGGCGTGGAATCAGCTCCGGGGAAAAAAGACGGCGCCAAACTCCGCGCCCTGAACGCGGCCTTGGAAAAAATCAGCTGAAGTTATCATCCCGGTGTCCGCGCCGCGTCTGTCCGAACGGACTAGCTTTTCATTCGGACGCCATGCCGCTTGACAACCCATGCGGGCGCCGTATTGACAAACCCGCAATGTCAAAACTTCTCCCGAGTCTCCTCTCGCCCGCCCAAGTTGGGGCGTGGTGGCGGTATTCCGGCTCGGAGAAGGTGACGCGAACCTAACGCCCGCACGCGACTACCCTTTTTCCCGAGCCCGGTCATTCGACCGGGCTTTTTGTTTTTCCGCCATGAAGCTCCACTGCCACACGCTCCCCGCCGACCTGCTCACCCCGTTGGCCGCCTACCTCCGCCTGCAACCGGCCGGGGCGAGTCTGCTGCTCGAAAGGGCGGAGCAGGACGGACGGCTCGGCCGTCACTCCTTCGTGCTGCTCACCGAGGCCAACGCCCTCGTGCTGCCCGTGCCGGGAGCCGGTTGGGTCGAGGCCATGCGGAACGCGGCCCCGGCGCTGGCCCCACAAGCGGGATTGCCGCTGGGGGTTGGGCTCGCCGGTTACGTGGGCTTTGAGGCGTTGGCGGCGTTGGAACCGACGCTTCATCCGCCGGCCGCAAACACCCTCGGTTTGCCCACGGTGCTGATGCGGCGCGTCGGGGCCGCACTGGTGTTTGACCACCATTCGCAGACCGCCGAACTCCAAGTGCTCTGCCCCTCGGCGGAAGAGGGTCGCGCCCGCCTCGCGACGTTGGCCGCTTGCCTCGAAACGCCGGGAGCAACGCCGCCCGAGGTGCCGGGCCGTCCGACCGCCACGCCATTGCTGGAGCGGACCGCCTACGAAAATTTCGTGCGCCGCAGCCAGCAGCTCATCCATGACGGCGATGTTTATCAAGTGGTGCCCAGCCAGCGCGTCCGGATCAGCGAACCCCCGTCGCCGCTGACTGCCTACCGCCGGCTCCGCCGCACCAATCCGAGTCCCTACGCGTTCCTGTTGGAATGGCCCGAACTCGCACTGGTCGGGGCCTCGCCCGAAATGCTGGTGCGCGTGGCTGGCGGCGAGGCCGAGACGCTGCCGATCGCGGGCACCGTGGTCCGTTCAGGTGACGAGACGGAGGATGCCCGTCGCGCCAGTGCCCTGCTCGCCGATCCCAAGGAACGTGCCGAACACCAGATGCTCGTCGATCTGGCCCGCAACGATCTGGGTCGCATCGCCCCGCCCGGCGGTGTGCGGGTGGAGAATCCCCTCACCATTCACCGGACCAGCCGGCTGCTGCACCTCAGCACTTCCGTCAAGGCCCGCGTGCGCCCGGGCCTCGATGCGCTCGACGTGCTCGCCGCGTGTTTTCCCGCCGGCACCGTCAGCGGCGCGCCGAAAATTCGCGCCGCCCAGCGCATCGCCGAGATGGAGGGCGATTGCCGCGGGCCTTACGGCGGTGCTCTCGTGCGGCTGGGGGCGGACGGCACGCTCGATTCAGCATTGATTCTCCGCACGGCGATTTATGCCAATGAGGCCGCCTGGTTGCAGGCCGGGGCGGGCGTCGTGCGTCGCTCCGAACCGGCGCGGGAATATTTCGAAACGATTCACAAAATGTCGGCTGTCGCCGCCGCGCTCGGCGTGCAACTCGCGGAGGAAAACGAAGCGCCATGATTCTGATTGTCGATGCGCTGGATTCTTTCACCTACAACCTCGCGCAGGCGTTCGGGGCTCTGGGCCAGTCGGTGCGTGTTGAACGCTACGACCAGATCGATCTCGCCCGGGCACTCCAACTCAGGCCGGCCGCGCTGGTGCTCAGTCCCGGGCCCGGACACCCGCGGGAGTGCGCACCACACATGGAAATTGCGGCGTCCGGCTGGGAAGTGCCGGTGCTCGGCGTCTGCCTCGGGCATCAGGCGCTGATCGCCGCCACCGGCGGCAACGTCACCCACGCCCGCGAACCTCTTCATGGTGAGGCCACGCTTTGCCGGCACGACGGCACCGGACTTTTTTGCGGACTGCCCGCCGAATTTTCCGTCGGCCGCTATCACAGCCTCATTGTCGAGTCGGCCAGTCTGCCCGGCTGCTGGCGCGCCACCGGGACGAGCCCCGAGGGCGAACTCATGGCGGCCGCCCACACCCGGTTGCCGCGATGGGGCGTCCAGTTTCATCCAGAGAGCATCCTCACCCCGGCTGGTCCGCAGTTGCTCGCCAACTTTCTCCGTCTCGCCCGCCTTTCCCCATGAATGCACTCGTCACCCACAATCCCGCCCGTCCGCTGCCTCTCGCCGCGGCTCGCGAGCTCATGCAATTTTTTCTCGACCCGGAATCCGACGCGTTCGTCGTCAGCGCCGGGCTGGCCCTCCTCGCGCAGCGCGAACCGGCGGCCGAGGAGCTGACGGCCTTCAGCGAAGTGTTGCGGGCTGCCGCCGTGCTGTTTCCCGAACCCGGTCGGCGCACCCTCGATGTCGTCGGCACGGGTGGCGACAGCCAGCACGGCACTGCCACGGCCAATCTCAGCACGCTGGCCGCCTTGCTGCTGCCGCAATTTGGCGTGCCGGTGACGAAACACGGCAACCGCGCCGCCACCGGTATCTGCGGCAGCGCCGACTTGCTGGAGGAACTGGGCTACGATCTGCACCGCGCCCCGGCCGAGCTGGCGCACGACGTGACCGCCAGTCGTTTCGCCTTTCTGCTGGCTTCCGACTACCATCCGCAGTTGGTGCGGCTGCGCGATCTGCGCCGGCGGCTGGGCGTGCCCACGATTTTCAATCTGCTCGGCCCGCTGCTCAATCCCGCGCGCCCGGTCCTGCTCCTGCTCGGGGTGGCGCGGCCCGGTCTGCTCGCGCCGATGGCTGCGGCCTTGGCGCAGACGGGCATCGAGCGCGCCTTCGTCGTGCACGGCACCGACCGCGACGGCCACGGACTCGACGAAGCCTCGGTCAACGGGCCGACTGAGTTGGTGGAAATCAGGGCCGGCCGCGCGCGGCCGCCGGTAATTCTGCAACCCGTCGACGCCGGGCTCGCGGCCAACTTGCCGGGTCTGCGTCACATTCGTTCACGCGCGGAGGCGTTCGCTTGCGCGCGGGCCTTGCTGGCGGGTCGCCGGGCCCAGCCCCTTCAAAACGCACCGAGGGCGTCGATGAGACTGTAAGTCTCTTCGACGCCCTCTGCCGTCTATCAGTATCGGGAGGTCTCA
>JANXWT010000188.1 GCA_025351035.1 Opitutia bacterium
CGCTTCTGCAATCCGGACAGATCCATTTCCAGCATGCTGAGACCCTCCGCCGCCAACGGACCGATCTCCAGTTTGTCGACCTGCGAGATGCGCGCGAGTTTGGTGGACTTGCTGCCTGGCGAACCGACCGGCATTTCACCCGTAATGGGCAATCCCAGTTCCCCAGCAAACGGCGCGGCGAGCAGCGAAACTTGGGCTCCGCTGTCGAGGATGAACATGTAGGGCCCGCGCCCGTTAACCTTTGCCGAGACCACCATGCGGCCCTCGACAAACTCCATCGGCACTGCCACAGGCGCATCCAAGACAATCTTTTCGGGCGGCGACATGCCGTGCTGGCCGCAACCGGTGGTGGTGCAGGTCAGGGCCGCCGCAAGGGCGAGGAGTGAAAAAGGGAGTCGGGAGGGGGTTGTTGTTTGCATAGTCCGTTTCGTATTAATTGACAGTAAAAGACTGACCCGCCATATACTGTCAATGCGCAAACTCAGCGAACTCGAGGGCGCCGTCCTCGGTGTGGTCTTCCAGCACGGGCCACTTACTCCCTACCAGGTGCGGAAGGTCTTCGCCCATTCCCCCAACCCGCATTGGAGCGCCAGCGCCGGCTCGATCTACCCGCTCATCCAGCGTCTCGCCCGCCAGCGCTTGCTCTCCTCGCGCTCCCACACGACGGGCGCGCGCAAGGGTCTGAAGTATTCCCTGACGGCCGCTGGGCGGCAAGTGCTGCGAGGGTGGATCATGGAGGCCGAGCACGAAAAAATCGCCACTACCTCCGATCTGATTCGGCTCCGTGTATTCTTTCTCGGGGTCCTCCGACCGGCCGAGCAGAGAAAATTTGTCGACCACATGATTGCCAAAATCACGGCGGTGCGAGAACTCGACGAACGCTATTGTCGCGAGAAACTGGCAGCCAAAAACACTTATTCTTACCTCGGCGGACGCGGCGCCTTACTCATGAGCGGTGCGCGGCTCGCATGGCTGCGGGAAATCAAAGCGCATTTCCGCAATAATGGCGGCACGCCCGAGGCCCGGTAAGGTCAGTCAGTTGCCGACGGCTTTCCGAAAGACAAAGTCGACCCGCCGCGTCTCGCCGGTCTTGTCCGGTCCCTCGATGCTGGCGAGCAGCGAGCCGTCGGACTGCAGCGCCTAGCTGATGCGCTGGGGAAAAGCGTGCTCCAGGTTTTCGAACACCACGGAGTTCGCCGTGAGTTCTTTCAACTGAAACGCGGTCTCCTGCTGCCGCGACGGCATCGCGACGTAGAAAAGCTCGCCGCCAGGACCGCCGCGAATCTGGAGAAACTCGTATTCGAGCGTCTTGCCGCCTTTCATTTTGCGACTCATGCCGAGCATCGTGCCGCCGGCGGGAGCCATCCACTCTTCGCGGACGACACGCCCGCTCTGTTCAAACTCCCAACGCCCGGTCAGCCACGCAAGGGCGTCAACCCCCGGCTTCGCCTCGGGCTTCTTGGCTGCGAGTAACAGCCCGGCGACTAGCGCTACGCCGCATATTCTCCACCCCGACCTGAACGGACGAAGCCTCATCTCTATTTCGCTCGGGGCGGCTGCCAAAGTTCGATGCGGTTGCCGTCGCAGTCTTTGACCCAAGCAAATTTTCCAAACTCGGACGCCTCGATACCCTTCGGATCGATCTATACGCGTTCCTTCTTCAGTGCCGCGATCACCTTTTTCAGATTGGCGACGCGGTAGTTGATCATGAAACTCTGCTTGCCCGCGCCGAAATATTCCGTGTCCGACTCGAACGCGCTCCAGACCGTGCAACCATTCTTCTTCGGGCTTTTCGCGTCGCGCCACTCAAACGACCAACCGCCCCACGCCGGGTCGAGCGGCAGTCCGAGATGCTTCCGATACCACGCTTGCGCTTTCTTCGTATTCTTCGCTTTGAAAAAAATCCCGCCGATACCGGTGACTCGTGTATTTGTTTTCATGCTTGGTCAAAGAGGAGGTGGTTGCGTGGTTTGCTCGAAATCCATTTCGAAGCCACCAATCCAACCGGCGAGCAGGTTATAGATGAAAGCTCCAATGACGCCGAAGACAAAGCCAAGGCCGGCGTAGAAGATCGGGACGAAAACAAGAAAACCCATTCCCATTCCGAACATAAAGGGCAACGGCGCCATGCTGCCCTGACTGCGTGCTGCCATCCCGCCCAACGTCATAAACAGTAAAACGAACGGAACGAACAACAACGAGAGCAGACCGTAGAACGCGGCGAGCATTTTGCCCGCTTGCAGCGGGGCAAGGCGCTTCAGTTTCATCGTCATCCGTGCAGTCTACGGACCGGCCGTGGAGTCGCGAGCCATTTTGCAGTCGGCACTCCACCGTCAGGGGCCGCCGATTCCCTAGTCCTTTTGGCGTAATCATGGCACCCAACTGCCGCGCAATTTCCGCCAAGCCATGCACAGCTCGGCGGCGACCCCGACGTTATCATTGGCCAATCCAAAGCGTCGGGCCGCCGACCGTCTGGCTCGGTCTCCCTCGCCTATCCTCAATGTCCACCCACGCCCGCCCCAAGCCCTTCCTCGAAGCCGAATACTGCAAAGGCTGCCTGCGTTGCATCGACGCCTGCCCGAAGGATTGCATCACGCCCGGCACCGAGATCAATCCGGCGACCGGTTTCGTCGCCGTCGAGCTGAACCTCGCCGCCTGCAACGGCTGTGCGCTCTGCATGCAGGCGTGCCCCGAGCCCTTCGGCCTGCGGCCCGAGACGGAGCGCACCTGCGCCACCGGCGGCTTCGAACTCGAGGATCCCGTCGCGATTTTCGGCAAGAAAGAAGTCGACACCTTTTCCGAGGGCGACCGGCCCGAGGAACTCATCGCCCTGCCCGCGTGCGACCCGATGGTCCTCAAGGGCACCTACGCCTCCGCCATCGGCGCATTGCTCGCCGGTTGCCGCCATGTCTTCGGCTATCCGATCACTCCGAGCACCGAGGGCGGTGAGCTGATGGCCAAGATTCTCCCGAAGCTCGGCGGCCATTTTGTGCAAGCCGTCAGCGAGACCGCCGCCGTCAACATGATGTATGGAGCCGGCGGGGCCGGCGTGCCGTGCATGACGTTCACCAGCGGACCCGGCTTCAGTTTGATGCTCGAGGGGATCAGCTACATGATCGGCGCGGAAGTCCCGGGCGTCTTCGTCAACATCATGCGCGGCGGCCCCGGTCTCGGCAATCTCGGGCCCGAGCAAGCCGACATCAAACTCGTGTGCCGCGGCCTTGGTCATGGCAACACGCACGCCATCGTCCTCGCACCGGGCACGCCGCAGGAAATGCTCGATCTGACCATCGAGGCCTTCGATCTGGCCTTCCTCTATCGCAATCCCGTCGTCATTCTCGGTGACGGCTTTCTCGGCCAGATGACCGGCGTCGTGAATCTGCCCACGCATCTGCTCCGGCCCGGTCTCCCCGCCTGGGCCGTCCACGGCGACCGCGCACACCGACACAATCTCATCTGCTCGATCCATCTTGCCGAGGCCGACCTCGAGGCCCACAACCGCCACCTCAACGCCAAATACGCGCGCATCTGCGCCGAGGAACAGCGCTCTGAATCCTACCGCTGCGACGACGCCGACGTGCTCGTGATCGCGTGCAACACACCCGCGCGCATGGCGCAGGGCGCCGTCGAAGCCGCCCGCGCCCAAGGCGTGAAGGCCGGCCTCTTCCGCCCACTCACGCTCTGGCCGTTCCCCGTCGACGCGTTGCTCACGTTGCTGCCCAACGTCCGTCAACTCGTCATCGTCGAGGGCAGCCCGGGCCAGCTCGAAGACGAACTTCGCCTCACGCTCAGCCATGCCGGCGTCACGCCGCCGCCCATCACTCCGGTGCGACACTACGGAGGCGTGTTGCCGGCCGAATCCGAAATCCTCGAATTCATTCTCGTCGTCCAGGAGGCCTTGTCATGAGCGTATTCTACGAAACCTTTGAACGCCATGCGCACGGCAAGGGCCTCAAGGGCCATAGCACCCACTATTGCCCCGGCTGCGGGCACGGTGTCGTCCACCGCGACATCGCCGCTGTCATCGGCGAGCTCGGCATCCAGGATCGCACCGTGCTCATCAGCCCCGTCGGCTGCGCCGTGTTTGCCCACTACTATTTCAACGTCGGCAACTCCCAAGCTGCCCACGGTCGCGCGCCCGCCGTCGCTCTCGGCCACAAGCTCGCGAATCCCGACGCCGTGGTCATCAGCTATCAAGGCGACGGCGACCTTGCCTCCATCGGCCTCGCCGAGACGATCTCCATCGCCCAGATCGGCCTGCCGCTCACGGTCATCTTCATCAACAACGCCATTTACGGCATGACCGGTGGCCAACTCGCCCCGACGTCGCTCATGGGCCAGAAAACCGCGACGAGCCCCGACGGCCGCAACCGCTCGATGGGCCAGCCACTCAAGATGGCCGAGCTCATCGCGCAGCTCGACGGTCCGATCTACGTCGAACGTGTCGCGCTCTACGACGCGAAGCAGCGCGTAAAAGCCCGCAAAGCGATCAAGAAGGCCGTGCAACTTCAGGTGGAGGGACGCGGCTACGCGTTCATTGAAGTCCTTGCCGAATGCCCGACGCACTTGAAGCTCTCGCCCGTCGATGCCGAAAAATGGGTGCAGGAAAACATGGAACCCATCTACCCGCTCGGCGTGAAGAAGGACCTCACCATCGAGCCGTGGTTTGCGCCGCCGACCGCGAGCTTTGAGCCCGAGGCCGTGCTTGGTTACTGCGGCGCCGATCCCGCCAGCGGCGAGCGCGCCGTCCCGGTCTGGCCGGAGCATTTCGAGAAACGCGACCTCAGTTTCAAACTCGCCGGGGCCGGCGGGGACGGCGCTCAGACGGCTGCGCTCCTGCTCACGCGCGCCGCCATCTCCGAGGGCTACGACGCCACGCACATTCCAAGCTACGGTCCCGAGAGCCGCGGCGGCACTTCCTACGCCGACGTGCATATCGCCGCCGATGAAGTGCTCAACCCCGCTGCGCCCAACCCCGATGTGCTCATCGCTTTCAACGCGCCCAGTCTCGCGAAGTTCGCCCCCGACGTCCGCGAAGACGGTCTCATCATTTACGACCGCACTGTTATCCTGACTCCGGGCGCTCTGCCCAGCCACTGCCGCGTGCTCGGCCTGCCGTTGACCCAGCTCGCCACCGATCTGGGCCGGCCGATGGTGAAAAATG
>JANXWT010000203.1 GCA_025351035.1 Opitutia bacterium
ACTCAAGCAGCAACTGCAGCCCCATTTTCTTTTCAACGCGCTCAATGCCGTCGCCATGCTCGTGCGCGACAAGCAGGAAGAGCGGGCGGTCGATACGCTCGCCCAGATCAGCGCATTGCTCCGCCGGCTGCTCGACACCACCCGCGAGCAACAGGTGACACTCGCGCAGGAGCTCGATTTCACCCAGCGCTATCTCGAAATTGAGCAGGTGCGTTTCGGCGATCGGCTGCAGGTGCGCTATCTGGTCGACGAGGACTGCTTGAAGGCCGTGGTGCCCAGCCTGCTGCTGCAGCCGCTGGTGGAAAACGCCGTCAAGCACGGCATCTCCAAGCGCAGCGCCGTGGGGCGCATCAAGGTATCCGCCCGGCGCGCCGCAGGACGTCTGGAGCTGGAAGTGTTCAACGACATGGCCGATTCGCCGAAAGATTCTGTGGCGGGCTCCCGCATCGGTTTGGCCACGACTCGCGACCGCTTGCAGAAGACCTTTGGTGAGGATTTTTCACTCACCTGTGCCTTCAACCAGGCCGAAGGCTCGCGGGTGAAGGTGACTCTGCCCCTGCGCACGGTGTTATCCGCGGCTCTTGTTTCCCACTAAGCGAATCCCATGAAAAAAATCCAAGTTCTGATCGTCGACGATGAGCCGCTGGCCCGCAGCGGGCTCAGAAAAATGCTGGAAAATGACCCGACCATCGAAGTTGTCGCCGAGGCGGCCAATGGCCGCGAGGCGCTCGATCTGCTCGAACAGCATAAACCCGATCTCATGTTTCTCGACGTGCAGATGCCGGGCTTGTCGGGTGTCCAGATTCTGGAGCAGATTCCCGCCACTCTGCGGCCGGTGATCGTGTTCACGACGGCGTTTGACGAATATGCCGTCAAGGCCTTCGAGCTGCACGCCGTCGACTATCTGCTGAAACCCTTCAACAACCGGCGGTTTGCCGCAGCTTTGGAGCGCGCCAAGGACTCCCATCGATCCCGGCGCACGCTGCAGCTCGACCGCCAGTTGGATGAATTGACATCCTATCTTCACCGGCGGACTCGGACGCCCGACCCGAACGCCGGCTTGCCAGACCGGATTGTCGTCAAGGCGGATGGAGATTTGCATTTCATTGATTATGCCGATGTTGTCTGGGTCGAGGGGCAGGGCGACTATCTAAAGATTCACGCGGGCAGAAACTCCGTGATGATCCGCGAAACGATGGCGCACATGGAGACGCGACTGCCACCCGGCCGTTTTGTGCGGGTCCACAAGTCTGCGATCGTGAATGTCGATCACGTGCGGAAATTGAAGCCGATCCATTACGGAGATCACGCCTTGGAAACGAATGACGGCTCTTCCATTCGAGTCGGCCGCGGTTTCCGGGACAAGCTGGCGACTTTGATCAAGGCCGGCGAATAGCCGAACTCGATCCCCTTGGTCGCACGGTTGCGGCTGGTTGTCACGTGAAGCTCTCGCAAAACTTCTCTGTCGCGGGTGATATTATTCCCTTTGGGTCCAATACCCCGTTCTGCCGGCCATCAGAATGCGCTCCCCGAGCAAGATAAGATCATGATTTGCATGTAGTTTGGTCGAATGCCTCGGGACTTGCCCGGGGATTCATTACTTGGGCCGAGGCTTAAACCGGCGCTGCTGCCGCGATGATTTTAACCAACGCCGTGTTTTGCCCGAACGGACAACAATCACCGTCTGCGATGGTATTATTCCGGCCAGGAGGCAGCCGGAAACACGGGAAATCGCTGGTGGCGAAGGTTCGGATATTTGGCTTGCCAGCGGTAGTGGCATTACCTTCCATCCGGCCAAGCTGATAGCAGAAAAACACTCCAAACCGCGCACGTCTTAAGACAAGACGCGCAAAGTTACACACCAACAGCTAACTACAACCACCACACCATGAATCCATGTTCCAAATGGAAAGTTCGGTCATTGCTCGCATTGCTCGCCAGTGCCAGCTTGATCTGCACCGCGGTCGCTCAAACGGCCCCGGCTGCTAACGACAAGAAAGACGATACGGTCAAACTTGATACATATGTTGTCACGGGATCTTACATCCCGGCGGCGGCAGACGAGGCCAAGTCAATGCCAGTCCAGATAGTCGACGCCAAAGCGATCGCGCTTAGCGGCGTTAATACCAATGTGTTGGATGTCTTGCGGAAGACGGTTCCGCAGATTCAGGGTGGCAACAATATCGGTGTCGAAAATGCCAATATCGGCGTTGGCTCGACCAACGGTGGTTCCCAGGCCTCGCTGCGGAATACTGACACACTGGTCTTGATCAATGGAAAGCGTGTCGCCTCTGCGCCCGTCGCAGCCGGTGGTGGTTTCCAATTCGTCGATTTGAACTTGGTCCCTCTCTCGGCTGTGGAGCGCATCGAAGTGCTGACGGACGGCGCTTCCGCCATTTACGGTTCGGATGCCGTCTCGGGCGTCATCAATATCATTCTCAAGAAGAATTACCAGGGTGCGGAAGTTGATTTTAACTATACGCAAGCACCGAACGGCACGGGCGGCTATTGGCGCACGCACTCGGTTTCGCTCGTGGCAGGAGCTGGCAACGACAAGACGAATCTGTTGTTCTCAGCCGAATGGAGCAAGAATGCTCCGCTCTGGCAGCGCGATATTGCCTACGACAATCCGTCTTTCGGCACCGCGTCTTATCCCGGCGTGATTCAATCCCCCACGGGTCTCTTCTACAACCTGAAGGCCGGGTTGAACTCTCCTCCGACCGGGCCGACGAGCGTGGCGACCTTGATCGCCAACGGCACCTACGTCCTGAACCCCGATATTGCGAGTGGCTTCAATCTTTCTCGGCGGCCGACGGTCCGGAACGCCGTCGACAAGCGCATCGGGACCGTAAATCTCACCCATGCCATCAGCGACCAAATCATGTTGAACGCTGATTTCCTCTATGCCCAGACCAACACGAGAGCTGAGCTTAATCCGCAGCCAGTGTCGCAGCGCAGCACAACCCTCATCGCTAACGGGGTCTCGAAGATTACCGAAACGGGCTGGACCATTCGGAATCGCTTCCTTGGTTTCGAAAACCGCAAATACGACAATACGACCAATTTTTATCGGGGCACCATCGGTCTCACGGGCAAGGTCAATGAGAATTTCAACTGGGAAGTCTACGCCAATTACAATCTTTCCACCCAAGTGGCCTTGGGCAAAAACCTGATTCTGAATTCGGCGCTCCTAGATGGAATCAAGACGGGAAATATCGACCTCTTTGCCATCACTCAGGATCCGGTAAAAATGGCCGCCGCCAATATCTTTGGCACGTCGGAAGCGATTTATCGCAGCCAGCTCTACGTCTACGACGCGATCGCCAACGGCAAGATCATGGATTTGCCCGCCGGCCCGATCCAGTATGCGGCCGGCGTGGAATACCGCAAAGAGGCTTTGCAAGCGTCCGCCGACTACAACAGCATCATTCCTCCCGGCGGAACCACGGGCCTGTGGAACAACGGAACTTCCCTCGCCCCCTTTGATGGCAGCCGCACCGCGAAGAGTCAGTTTGCCGAAGTGAAGGTGCCGGTCTTCAGCCCGAAGCAAAACATCCCCGGGCTCTATCTCGTCGCCCTTGATGGCGCGGTCCGCCATGAGGCCTACAGTGACAAGAACAAGACTACGGTGCCGAAGGTTTCGCTGCGTTACATGCCCATCAATGATGAGTTTTCGATTCGCGCGACCTATTCCAAGTCCTTCACCGAACCGCAGCTCTACTCCCTGTTTGGGCCCTCCAATTCAGGTTTTACGGGCAGTCTCGGCGGTTTGAACTCCTACACCACCGCAGGTGTAGCGACCGGCAACAAGTTCCCGAACTTGCAGGGTCTGGCACTCGGCGGGTCGAATCCCGGCCTCAAACCTTCGACGGCGAAGGGATATACGGCCGGCTTTGTTTACTCGCCGAAAGCCGTGAAGGGCCTCGAAATTACGGTCGACTATTATAACATCAAGCAAGTAGCCCTTGTTGGCAGCGCTGCCGGCACCAATACCATGATCCAGTCGGTCGAGGCACTGGGACCGGCATCGCCATATGCCCAATACATCAATATTGGTGGATTTCCGGGACAGGGCGGCACCCCGGTGACGACTCCGGGACAGCTTTCGACAAACGTAAACAACCTCTATGTCTTGCAGTCGTTGGTCAATATCGGCGGCCAAGACTTGAGCGGTTATGACGTCAACGTGAAATATACCTTCCCTTGGAAGGATTACGGCGTCTTTACCGTTGATACGCGCTGGGCGTTTCTGCAGAAGTTTTTCATCAAATCCGGTCCGACCGACCCAGGCACTGAATACACCGGCTTTGACGACTACGGCACTCTCCCGAAATCGCGCTCCTATACGACGATTGACTGGAATTACAAAGGATACGGTGCCGCGTTGGCCGTCACCCATCTCGCAAGCGTCGGCAACCTGAGTGGCGACCATATCGGCTCCTACACCACGGCCGACATCCAATTCCGTTATGAATTCAGCCAGCTGAGTTCGCTTCTGAAGGGTGTCAGCATGGATATCGGCTGTAACAATTTCTTTGATAAGCAGCCGCTGCTTGATCGGACTAATTACGCCAGCCCGCCGTTTGACGCCAGTGCCTACAGCTTCTTCGGCCGCATGTATTACATGGATCTTAAGGTCAAATTCTGATCCAGAGCAGAAATTATTAGCTTTCGCGCGCCCCTCCTGATCCGAGGGGCGCTTTTTTGCGGCAGCTGCGGAGTGGTGGTGGGATGCGTCCGACCGGAGACCTCCCGTCGTAAAAGGAGAACGTCCGGATTAGCCAAGTGAGAATAGGCGTGCGCCTGCGGCTCTTCCTCGCAGCCAGCCAGCCGATCATCGCAGAGTCGTTGAGAAAGCCGGCCAAGATTCGAGTCTGTCGAAACAACTCCCCGACTCGCCATTCCCCGCTCCCGGCCCCGATTGCTCCCTCCCATGAAACTCCCAGCCGCCGTTCAATTGCTGCTCAGCTCGATGATAATGTTCTCTTTGGTTGAGCTGGCTCAGGCGGCGCCACCCTCGCCGGTGGCGACCGATCCGGCCTATCACAGACTCGATTTCTGGCTCGGCGACTGGGAGGTCTATACCGTCGGAGCCAACCAGCGTGACGGGCATGATCGCGTCGAAAAGGTGCTCAACGGTGCCGCGATCATCGAGCACTGGAGTGATGCCAATGGCACCGAAGGCAAGAGCTGGTTCTACTATTACCGCCCGGAAAAACGCTGGAAGCAGATCTGGGTGACCGATGGCGGCCTCGTCAAGGAGAAGGCCCTCGTCGAGGAATTCCCCGATGGCGGCGTGCGCTTCCGTGGCGAAATCCCGCTGCGCGACGGCACCAAAATTCTCGACCAGACGACACTCACGCCACTTCCCGAAGGCAAAGTGCATCAAGTCATCGAGCTCTCCAAGGATGGCGGCAAGACGTGGATCACTGCTTTCGACGCGGTCTACACGCATGGGTCAAAGCCGTGATCACGCCGCGGCCAGATTTATTTGCCATGAGAGCACCGCTTCGCCTCGCGCTCGCATTTTTCGCGTTGGGCCTTACTCCATCGCTTCGCGCGCAGACTGCTCCCGTGCCGCCACTCGAGGCGCACCAGTTCGATTTCTGGCTCGGCGAATGGGAGGTCTACGGCCCTCAGGGCCGGCTCGTCGGCCGCAACAAAATCGAAGTCGTGTCGGGTGGTTTTGCGCTGCTCGAAAACTGGGCAGCCGTGGGTGGCAACACCGGCAAGAGCCTCAACAACTACAAGCTCGCGACGAAACAGTGGCAGCAATACTGGGTCGGCAGCGGTGGGGCCACCACCGAATACAAGGGCGGGCTCGTCGACGGCAAGATGGTCTTGGTCGCCGAGCAGTTGGCTCCCAACGGAGCGTCCTACTTGGTCCGCTGCACTTGGACGCCCAATCCCGACGGCACCGTGCTCCAGCAGTTCGAAAATTCTAACGACGGCGGGAAGACTTGGCTGGCGGGCTTCGTCGGCCTCTACAAACACCCGCAAACCCCGCAGAAATCTCCATGAAAAAACTCAACTTGCTCCCGCTGATTCTCCTCGGCCTCGTCTGCGCGCTCCTTGCGCAGACTCCCGCTCCCCAAGGTCCGCCTGTGCCCGGCCCGGAGATCCACCAGTTTGATTTTTGGGTCGGTGAGTGGGATGTGGGTGCTAGGGCACATAGCAAAGTGGAGAAAGTCGCCGACGGGCTGGCTTTGCTCGAGAGCTGGACGGGTGGCGACGGCAAGCACGGCAGCAGCCTCAACACCTTCAACCTCGTTTCGAAACGCTGGCAGCAATTCTGGGTCGGCACCGGCACGCCGGTGCTGGAGCTTTCCGGCGGCCTCGTTGACGGCAAGATGGTGCTCGCGGGCGACCGGGTGATGCGCTCGGGTGCCACCGTGCGTGATCGCATCACTTGGACGCCCAACGCCGACGGCTCCGTGCACCAAATCTGGGAACTCTCGCGCGATGGCGGCACGACCTGGACCGCGCTTTTCCAAAATCTCTACACCCGCAAAAAATGATCCCTCAGTTCATGAACAAGCTCACTGCCGGCCTCGGCCTTTTCTCTCTGCTCTTCGGCGCACTCCTCGCGCAGACCGCACCCGCGCCTGCGGCTCCCGCCGCCACCACACCGGCTGCTCCTGCTGCACCGGCCGCCCCGCATCCGCCGGAGTCGCACCAGTTTGATTTCTGGCTCGGCGATTGGGATGTCTTCGACGCGCAGGGCAATTCCGGTGGGAAAAGCCACATCGAGAGCATGGCCGAGGGCAACGCCATCCTCGAAAACTGGTCCGACGCTGACGGCACGACCGGCAAGAGCATCAACGTCTACAACCAGCAGAAGAAAATCTGGCAGCAGTTCTGGGTCGGCAACGGCTCGGGCGTGCTCGAGATGTCGGGCGGTATCGTCAATGGCAGCATGGTTCTGGTGGGCGAGCGGGTGGGCCGGCCCGGCGTGAAGCGGTTCGACCGCATCATCTGGACGCCGAACGCCGACGGCTCCGTGCGCCAGCATTGGGAAATCTCGATCGATGGCGGCCAGACTTGGCGCAACAACTTCGACGGAACCTACCGGCGCAAAAAGTAGCCCCTTCATGCCGTGAAACGAATTCTTGCCGCACTATGTTCCGTAGCCATGGCGCTTGGAGCGCTGAACGCCCAGAGCAATACTGACGCCGCGCCGCCGCCTCCACCGTCTCCGGTAAACCACGAGTTCGATTTCTGGCTCGGTGATTGGGAAGTCTTCGGCCCCGATGGAAAGAAATTGGGCGACAGCCAGATTCTGCCGGTGGCCGAAGGGCGCGGGCTGTTGGAAAACTGGACGCCGGTAACCGGAGGAACCGGCAAGGCGCTGCACAGCTATGACGCGCGCTCGAAACACTGGCGGCAGTTCTGGGTTGGCGGCGGCGGGGTGCTGGAACTCGCCGGCGGCTTCTCCGCCGGCAGCATGCGTTTGGCCGGCGCGCGCACGGATGAAGCCGGTGTGACCACTCATTTTGAAATCAACTGGACGCCGAACGCGGACGGCACAGTCCATCAGGCGATGCGGACTTCCACTGATGGCAAAGCAACTTGGAAAGAAGCGTTCGATGGCGTCTACCGGCACAAGGTCAAAACCTGACGGTTTCATGTCTGCTCCCCGCACGGTTTATTACGCCGCTATGCTGCGCCGTGGCCCTGCGTGGCAAGTCGGCGACATGACGAAGCAGGCTCTTTGGCCGAGGCACGCCGCGTTCATGAACAAACTTGCTGAAAACGGCACCATACTTTTCGGCGGGCCCTTGGACGAGGGCGAGCAAGTCCTGCTGGTCCTGGCGGTGCCCGATGAAGCGTCCGTCCGGACGGTGCTCGCCCCCGATCCTTGGAACGCGGCCGGCTTGCTCGAGATCGTGAGCGTGCGACAGTGGAGCGTGTTGCTCGAACACCAAAGGGACTTGGCGAAGATTTAGCGGTCGCGCATTCGCCGCGGCCTGCCACCGGCGATTGGTGGGTGAATGCGCCGGTTTTCATCCCACCCGCTTGGGCCTTGCCAGCCGTTGACCCGATGCCTCTGCTCGGGTGAACGACAATCCCACCACCCGATAACGGCCTCCGATGAAATCATGCCTTCTGCTCCGCGCACTGACCGTTGCCAGCCTGATTTTTTTGACGCCAGCTCTTCAGGCGCAGACATCCGCCGCCGCACCGACTCCACCGCTGTCATCACCAGTTACTCATGACTTCGATTTCTGGCTCGGTGAATGGGAGGTCTTTTCTTTCGGCGCCGACAAACTTATCGGCACCAGTCGCGTCGAAGCCGTTTCCGGCGGCCGGGCGTTACTTGAGAACTGGACCGCCGGCGGTGGGCAGGGAACCGGCAAGAGCCTGAGCTGTTTTGATCCACACCTCGGCCAGTGGCAGCAATTCTGGGTCGGAAGCGATGGCGACATCTCCTTGTTCAAAGGAGGCTTGGCGGATGGAAAGATGATCCTGACAGCTGAGATGCCAACCCGGCAGGGGGCGCGTCAACTGATGCGCGGCACGTGGACGCCGACGGCTCCGTGCGCCAGCAATTCGAGAGCTCCCGGGATGATGGCAAGACATGGAAGCCCGAGTTCGACGGGCATTACAAGCGCAAGCTGAAGAGCTGACGCCGCGTCTGATTTCTGCTTACGCCGAGCCGGTGACTTTACGCACGTCGACGTGTGCGGCGCGCCACGCGGGCACGAGCGTGGCGATAAACGTGAGCAGCAGTGTCACGCCCGCGACGGCCGCGAGCACGCCGATGCTGCGCGGGGCGATGCCGAACACGAAGCTCTGCATGAGTCCGCCGAGCAGCCACGCGGCAGTGACGCCCAGCGCAATGCCTCCGAGCGAGAGCCGCGCGTTTTGCCAGAGCACGTCGCGCCACAGCGCGTCGGGTGAAGCGCCGACGGCGAGCCGCACGGCGAGTTCGCGTTCCCGGTTGGTCACGAGCTGGCTCATCACGCCGTAACTGCCGAGCGCGGTGATCGCGATGGCGATGGCGGCGAAGACGAGGAGCAAAGTCATTTGCAGTCGCGGCAGGGCGTTAGCTTCGTGCGTGAGCCGTTCGAGCGAGTCGACGTCGTAGACCGCGAGGTTGGCGTCGGTGGCTTTCAATGCGCGGCGCACGGCGGCGATGGCGGCTTCGTTCGTGGTGCGCGGCTGGGCGACGATGGTCAGCTTGCGCACCGGCCATTGGAAGAACGGCACGTAAATCGTCTCGGCCGGAGGAGAACTGAATCCGGCATCCATCACATTGCCGGCCACGCCCACGATCTCCATCACCACCTGGCCCGAAGCGCGGCGCAGCCGTTTGCCGAGGGGATTTTCTCCCGGCCAGTAACGGTCGGCGAGCGCCTTGCTCACGATGACGACGGGCGGAGAGTCGGACTGGTCGCGTTGGTCGAATTGCCGGCCGCGCAGCAGGGGAATGCCGATCGCCGTGAGGTAGCTCGTGCTGCTACGCCGGATTTGGAAAAGCGAAGGATCTTGCGGGAAGTCGCCGCTAGGCTGCTGCACAAAAGTCTGCGCGCCGAAGATGCCGTCTCCGACGGGCAGCGGGGCGCCGACGCCGGTGCCGACAAGCTCCGGTTCGCGCGCCAGATTACTCTCGAAGGCGCGGAGAAACGCGGCCTTGGCGACAGGCGCGGTGTAGGCGGGATCGGGCAGCTGCACGCGCGCGACGAGGCGGTGCGCGAATTGAAACCCACCGTCGATTCTCGAGAGATTGCGGAAGCTGAGTCCGACCAACGTCGCGGCAGCAAGGATGATGACGGCGATGGCGGCTTGGAGCAGCACCATGCCTTTCTGCCAGCGGAGCGCGGCGGGCGTGAGCGTGGCGCCGCGCGAGACCGCTTTGAGCGAATCCACAAGGTCGGTGCGCCGGCTGTGCCACACCGGCAGCAGGCCCGCGATGAGACCTGCGACGGCGACGACGGCGGCAGTGAAACCGAGCGCGCCCGCATCGAGCTGCACGTTGGCGAGGAACGAGGCGAGATTGGCGTTGGGGTTCAGTTGCCGCACGGCCGGCAGGACGAGCGCCGCGAGACTGCAGCCGAGTAGACCGCTGAGGCCGAGCAGCGTGACGCTCTGCACGAGAAACTGGCGCGCGATGCGCCAACTGTTCGCGCCGAGCGCGAGGCGCACGGCGGTCTCGTGCTGGCGCTCGAAGGCCCACGCGACCAACACCGAGGAAAGATTGGAGATCGCGAGCAGCAGCAGCACGCCCGCGCCGGCTTGCACGAAGACAATGATCGCGCCGGCGTTGCCGAGCAGGTTGTCCCGCAGCGGCTGGGCGGTGTAATAGGAATCCTTGTTCGCGGCGTTGCTGGCGGCGATGACCGGGGTGAGCGCGCGCATTTCTTGCGCCACGGTGGAGGGCCCAGCGCCGTCGGCGAGTCGGCCCATGACGACGAGCTGGCGCGCGCCGACGACGCTGGTCCAAAAATTAGGCGGCAGGTCGAAGGGCAGCCAGATTTCGGTCGGGACCGGTTGCGCGAAACCGGCGGGCATGACGCCGATGACAGTGTGCAGCGTGCCGTTGAGCCGGATGCCGCGGCCGATGATGTCGGGTGTGCCACCGAAGGTGCCTTGCCAGAGTGCGTGACTGATGAGCACGACGGGCGCGGGCTTCGGGCCTTCCTCCTTCGCCGTGAACGCGCGGCCGAGCAGCGGTTGGGCTCCCATCACAGCGAAGAAGTCCGCCGTCGCGGCCGTGCTTTGCAGCCGGCGCGTTTCGCCGTTGTCGTCCCAGTTGGTGTCGCTCTGGTAGGCGGCGGTGAGGCTGGCGAATGCATGCTGGCGCTCGCGCAGCAGTCGGTAGTTGGGATAGGCCTCGTTGAATTGCACGGCGCCACGGCCGGGCAGATCGCGGGTGGCGGAGATAACGTAGACGCGTTCGGCGTGCGCCACGCCGAGGCTGGAAAACAGAAACGCCTTGAGGACGGAAAAGACGACGGTGTTGGCGCTGAGCGCGAGACCGAGCGTGAGCACGATGACAGCAAACGCCGCACGGCGGCGCGCGAAGAAACGGAGAGCAGTCTGGAAATCCTGCGCGAGAGTTTGCATGGAGCGGGGTGGGGCGAGGCGCGGCGGGAATGCCGTGCTTGCGACGATGCCTTACGGTGCGGGAAGTGCGACCGATAGCCAGCGGTCGGCCCGCACAGTGCCCGACGTTTCCCGGTGAACAGCCGCGTTCCCGTCAGTTACAGCCGACAGTCTTGCTGCGGCGCTCGTAGAGCACCGTGTCGCACCATTGGCCGGCGAGCGGCCCGTGCGTCATTCGGCCAATCTTTTCGCGCGTGCCGACATGCCGGAAGCCGTGCCGCGTTTGCAATGCGAGGCTGGCCGTGTTCTGCGGAAAAGTGGAGCATTGCAGCGTCCAGAATCCGCTGGCTTCGGCCACGAGAATAATTTTTTGCATGAGGACGTCGCCGATCCGGTGTCCGCGATGGGCCGAGCCGACGTAGAGACTGGCCTCGGCCACGCCGCGATAAGCGGCGCGGTGGGAAACCGGGATGAGCACGACCCAGCCGGCGAGCGGGGCGGCGGCGGGATCTCCGTTGGCGATGCCGGTTTCGTCGCGTGCGACGAGGCAGCACGCGGCGACTTTGGTCTTGATGAAGTCCTCCCACGTCGCGGGGGCCGCGATTTCGAAAGTGGCGAGCCCGGTGGCAATGCCTTCTTCGTAGATGCCGCGGACCTCCGGCCAGTCGGCGGCAGTCATGGTGGCAAAGGATAGTTTCATGCGACGGCGGAAGCGGAACGCGTGCCAAGCGCTCAGGAGCGTTGCACGGTGTGGCCGGTGGCTTCGAGGGCGCGCACAGTGGCGTCCAGTTGCGTGGCCTTCACCAGCAGATAATCGGTGTCGAACGTGCTGAGTGCGAGGATACCCACCTTGGCGACCGCGAGCGGTGCGAGCACGGAGGAGAGAATGCCGGTGGCAGCGAACGCGAACGGACCTTGGAACTGGAGCAGCCGCCAGCCGCGCTCGGCATGGATATTGGCGGGCACAAGAGCGGCGGCGCAAATAATGGAGAGTTCGTCGGTGGTGCGCGTGACGCTGCTGAAGCCCGCCGCTTCAGCCCACGCGGGCACCGGTTCGGAGGGCAACAGCCGGCACACGGCGTATTCGCCCGCTTGGAGGATGAGGGTGACCTTGGGCATCGGGGTCGGGCCGTAGGAAGTGTCACTTATTATATGACACTTCGCTCGGGGCGGCGCATCGATCAGAACAGGGCGTTGGCGACGACGCCGACGGCGGTGATCGGACCTTGGTCGCTGAGGCCGTCGAGTGCGCGGTTCGCTTTCTTCATAAGGCCCTGCGCGTCGCGGTAGAGGGTGTCTTCGGCGAGCAGCTTGCCAAGCGTGCCTTGGCCGGAGTTGATCTTGGTGGTGACGTCGCGGATGTTCTGCACGGAGATTTTCAAATTGTTGGCGGTGGCGTCGTCGTAGAGCAGCGCGCCGATCGAACCCTTGCCGCTCTTGATGTCGGCCACGATGGCTTTGGAGTCGGCCATGAAAGCGCGGGCGTCCGCGGCGGCGCCTTTGATCTGGCTGACGGAGGCGAGAAGTTCGTCATGCATCTTCGGGTCGTTGATGAGGCGGCCGAGGGTGCCTTCGCCGTTTTTGATTTTGCCGGTGATATCCTGAAGGTTGCCGATGGTCTCGGTGAGTTTCGGACCGTTGTCGGTGACCAGTTTGTCGAGGCGTTGGAAGAGATTGCCGCTCTCGCCGCCGCCCATCGTTTTGTCCATGTTCCCGATGAACTGTTCGAGCTTGGAGCCGAGGTTGCCGAGCTGCGCGATGACTTCGTTCAGGTCGGTCGTGGACTTGGTGCGAATCTCGTCGCCATCCTTGAGGAGCGGGCCGGCGGGCGTGCCGAAGGTGACCGCGAGGTAATTGCTGCCGAGGAGGCTCGATTGCTCGACGGTGGCGACAGCGTCGTTGGGAATCTTGGTGCCGGACTCGATGGTGAGGACGGCCTCGACGCGGTGGCTGGCGAGGCGGGTGAGTTGGACGGAGCCGATTTTCACACCGGCCATGCGGATTTCGTCGCCGGCTTTGAGGCCCTTGAGGTTGCCGAAACCTGCGAGCAGCGCATAGCCTTGCTGCTTGAAGATGCGGCCGCCGTTGAGCGCCTCGAAGGTGATCCAGGCGAGCGCGAGTCCGAGGAGGAAGAAGAGGCCGACGCGGATGGTTTGGGAGGTGTTATTCATGGCTTTGTTCGAGTTGCTTGAAACGGGGATTCTGCAGGTCGATGACGGGATTGAGGAAATTGGCGATGACGGGATCACTGTGGTTCTTGAACTCCGCGGCCTTGCCGGTGGCGCGGAGGCGGCCGTCCATCAGGATCGAGATGCGGTCGGCGATGCTGAGGGCGAGGTTGCTGTCGTGGGTGACCACGATGCTGGTGACGGCAGTCTGCTCGCGCAGCGTGGCGATGATCTCGCTGAGCGTGGCGGACATCACGGGGTCGAGTTCCGAGGTGGGCTCGTCGTAGAGGAGGAGCTGGGGCTCCATCACGAGGGCGCGGGCGATGGCGACGCGTTTCTTCATGCCTCCGGAAAGCTCGGCGGGTAACTTGCCGGCGGATTTTTCGAGCGAGAGGATGTGCAGGGCGTGCATCACGCGGTCCCGGATGCCGGCTTCGTCGCACAGCCGGTGCTCGCGGGGATAGAGCGCAAGATTGTCGTAGACGGAGAGGGAATTGAAGAGCGCGCCCGCCTGGAAAACGAGGGCGAGGCGGACTTGGTTGCGCGTGGCGGGATCGGCGGCGTCGAAATTGCCGATGCGCGCGCTGCCGCTGGTGGGCGTCTCGAGGCCGGCAATCTGTTTCAGAAGGACGCTCTTGCCGGAACCGCTGGGCCCCATGATGGCGTAGATTTCGCCCGGGCGCACCTCAAAGCTCACGTCGTGGAGCACGGCGGATTCGCCGTAGCTTTTGCAGAGGTGTTCGACGGTGACGCCGAAGGTTTTGCCGACAAAAGGGGAGGCGGTGAAGTTGGCGCTCATGGGACGAGGAGGAGGCCCTTGGTGACGAAGAAGTCGAGGACGAGGATGAAGATGAGCGAGGTGACGACCGCTCGGGTGACGGAGGCGCCGATCTCGCGCGGGCCGCCGCGGGTGCTGAGGCCGAGATGGCAGCAGATGAGCACGATCACGAACCCGAAAATCTCCGCCTTGATCAGGCCGTCGGCGACATCGCGGTTCTTCATAAACTGCTTGAGGGCCGTGAAGTAGACCTCGGAGTCGATGGAGATCGAGTGGGTGTATTGGCAGGTGAGCGCGCCGCCGAACCAGCCGCAGAGGATGCCGATGAGCGTGAGCACGGGCATCATCACGATGATCGCGGCGAGGCGGGGCAGCACGAGCATGCGCTCGGGCGGGATGTTCATTGTGATGAGCGCGTCGATCTCCTGGTAGACTTTCATCGAGGCGAGTTCGGCGGTGATGGCGGAGCCGACACGTCCGGCAATCAGGATGGCCACCATGACCGGGCCGAGCTCGCGCACGGTGGAGAGGCCGACGAGCGTGCCAATGAACTGCTTGGCGCCGAAATTTTCCATGCTGTAGCCGCTTTGCAGCGCGAGCACGCTGCCGATGAAGAAGAGAAGTATCGTGACGATGGGCAGCGACGTGTAGCCGATGAGGTAGCATTGCTCGACGAAGCGCGGGAATTGCCGGAGCAGGGTGCCGGTGAACCGCAACGAGCGTCCGAGCAGGAGCAGGGCGCTGCCGAGGTGGCCGATGATGGCAAGGCATTGTTTCATGACGACGGGGCCGGTGCGATGGTTGTAGCCGGGGTTCGGGAAAAATCGAACAGGAAGAAGCGCCAGCCCGGGTCGCCGGGCTCGCGCCGCCAGCCGAGCAGTCCGGCCCCGAACGCGACGCGCCGCTGTCCGCCGGTTTGGCGCACGCTGAGGAGCGGGCCGAGGTGGAACTCGCGGCGCTCGGGTTCACGGCGCCCCGAGACGGCGTTCCAGAGCAGCGACCAGTGCGTCTCGGCCGTGCCGCGGCGGTCGGAGCGGTAGATGGCGAAGAGAGGCGTGTAGAGTTCGCGGATGGGCGTGTTGTTCTGGAAGAAAATTTCGAGCGGACTGAGGATCTGAAGCTGGCGGTGGCCGGCGCCGTTGTCCCATGCGCTGTAGAGCGGCCAGAGGTGGGTCTTCGACGCGGGTGCGGCGGCGGGATTGGTCAGGCTGCGCTGCGTGTGCGACCAGTAGAGGAAAAAGAAGAACTGCGACTTCTCGTGTGCGAGGCCCTCGGACTGCCAGCGTTCGTCGCGAACGAGCGGCCACATGAACCACGTCTTGTCGGTGCCCTTGATGACGGAGTGCGTGTAGAACGGAGCCCAGCGGTTGACCATGCGGGTGTCGCCGCGGCCCTGCACGAGGAACGGCCAGAGGTAGCGCGTCTCGTCGTATTTGTCGGGCACGGTGCGGTGCGAGTAGCCGAAGAACGGCCACGCGTAATTCTCGCTGATGTAGCCGGGGCCGGACTCGCGGGTGTAGAAGGGGAGGGCGCCGATTTGCACGTCAGGCTGCGGCTCGGAGAGGTGGGATTGGTTTTTGTAGAACAGCGGCCAGAGATAAAACTGGTTATGGTATTCGCCGGGCTTGCCGCGCTGGCCGAAGAGCGGCCAGAACTCGAAGCCGCGGTGACCAGCGCCGTCGATGATGCGGATGAAGGGCCACGGGACATTCGTCGTGCGCATGCCCGCCTTCTCCGTTTGGAGGTAGAGCGGAAACGCATACCACTCGAGCCGGTCCTTGCCGAAACGGTTCTTGATCGTGCCGGCGATGGGGAGCAGCGCGTGATAGGAGGTCGCGGGATCGCCGGTCTCGCGGGAAAAATAAAACGGCCA
>JANXWT010000345.1 GCA_025351035.1 Opitutia bacterium
CGATACTTCGCCGCACACACCAAGTGATACATCAACACCGATACGTTATGGCTCTTGCGAATGTAGCGACTCTCCATCCCTCACCCTCCCATCCATCCAAGCCGAAGCAAGCTTCGGGGCATTGGACCCATCACGAGTAAATCCAGACAGCGGTGAGGCGACCGCGAGCGATCAGGCGGCGCACTCAGTCTCCAGTGACGAGACCCTTCGTGGCAACACCCCGGGCGGTCAGGGCGTCGGGGGCTTTTTGGCTGCCGCATTTTTCGGTTCCATCCCGTAGGCGCCGATACCCATCGTTCGGGCCAGCTCTTCCGGGACGGCGATTTCCAATGCCTCGTCCTCGACATACAGCAGCGGGACGTAGCGGGTGCGTCGATAGAAAGCATTGACCAAGTCCCAGCGGGCTTTGTGAAAAAACAACAGGGGGCGGACGCGCGCGACGTAGTTCCAGCGCTGCCGGTCTTCCGCCTGATTCGTCAGCCCGGTCCACGTGACGAAATAGGGAGATGGGTTCGTCTGATTATTGGTGAAACAGAGAAACATCGCGTCGTCCCCAAACAAGACGCTGGGAATGTCCGGCTGGTGGCGCATGACTTGCCCGAGCGTGGCCGAGATCTGGTCAAGACTGCGTGCCTGCTCCGGCCGCACTCTCATGCCGCGCAACACCGCGGGATGCTCGAGCGTCACCAGTGGCCGGGTCAGAGCGCCGTGCGCTGAGTGCACTTTCATGAGGAGGGACGGCAGCAACGCTGCCGTCAATCCGAGCGCCACGACGGAGGCCGGCCCACCGACCGTCCGCCAGCAGACAAAAACAAACAATCCGAACGCGGGAGCCAACGACCACAGCGTATGCCAAGAGTCGGGCAAGGGATAATATTGCGTCAACGATCCGAGGGAGAATGCCGCCAAGGCCGCGACCAGAAAATACTCGGCGGTCTTGGCCGGCCCGGTGCCTCCAAACATCTGGGCGATACTGCGACCCGCCTGCAGCGCGATGACGAGGGGAAGCACGACCGTCCAGCCGCCCTCCCGCAGGGACAGCCACGAGAGCACCCGCTCGTGCTGCCACCCCAGCACGCCAGTCAGAGAGAGCCACCACGCCGTCCGAAAACGGGCAGCAAGCCCGGGCCAGAAACGCTGCATAATCAGGGGAGCGGCCGTGGCCGCCAGCACGAGCAGCAATCCGGCCCCCGCCGCAGGGTGCACGAATAGCGCCACGAACCTGCCCCAGTTTTCACTGATGCCGCCCGCCACCCACCGGCGCGGCCATACAAAATTCTGAATCCACCACTCGGGAAGCGCGTCGGAAATCAGGATGCTGGCCAGGAAGGCCGCATTCACCGCGAGGAAGCCCACGCCGACCCAGCCAAATATCGTTCGCTTTGCACAGTGGACCGGAGCCCACTTGGTTCCCTGCAAAGCAAAGCCGATCGCCACCAAGCTGCCAAACATGATCACGCCGACAGGCTGGCGGCACCAGAAAGCGGCGGCGCAGGCCGCGCCCAGAATCAACCCCCAGTGTTTCGCTTGTTCATCGCGGATGACGCGGAACAGGGCGTAGAGCCCGAGGCATTGAAACATCAATGCGTAGGCCGACGACCACGGCAGCAGCATCCAATACTGGTCGAGCCAGTTTTTCTCGTAGGCCGGGATGAATAGAATGAACAGGCCGCAGGAAAGAATGGTGAGCGAGCGCGGTAAGATCAGGCGCCACGAAGCATACAGAAAAAACAAACTCACGCCATAGGCCGCCACGGTCAGGAGCCGGACCGAAAGCAAGGTCGGGTGCATCCAGAGCGCCGCGACCTGGAGATAGCAGCTCAGCGCACCGTATTGCATGAACGTGTCCCGGAACAAGACCTGGCCCGACAACACATCCAGCGCCGGCTTGAGCATGATGCCGTCGTGATGGAAATCCACGCCCAGCCGGGCAAAAGGCACGAGCCACCCCACCAAGACCGCCGCGAGCAAACCGGCGATCACCGCGTCGCGGCGGTTCATCTTCCCGCCACCGTTTGCGCGGCGGTCGCACTCCGAAGTGACCGGTCAACCGGGGTGTTCATTGAAAATTGATCCGCTCCTTCTCGATGACGAGCGGGCGGTTCTGGACGTAGGTGAACACCGCCCCGACATACTCGCCCACAATCCCCAGGAAAATCAACTGCACCGATCCCAGGAAAAAGATCCCGACCATGATGGGCGCGACGCCGGCGGTGAAAGTGTTCCAGAAAACCAGCTTCGCGACGAGGTAGCCCAGTCCCACCAGCAGCGAGAGGCCGGCCGTGAAAAAACCCACGAGGGTGGCGAGCCGCAGGGGCACTTTGGAAAAACTGGTGAAGCCGAGCATCGCGATGTCGAAGAGCGTGAGAAAATTGTTTTTCGTCTTCCCATGCCGGCGCTCGGGCTGCGTGTATTCGACCCGCTTGATGTCGTAGCCGACATCCGAGATCAGTCCGCGAAAATAGGGATAAGGCTCCCGCAGTCCGCGCAGCACATCCATGACCTGCCGGTCATAGAGCCCGAAGCCGGTGAACTGCTCCAGTAATTCCACGTCGGCGAGACGCTTGATCAGCTTGTAATAGAGCCCACGCAGTTGATACCGCCACCAGCTTTCCCGACTGCGGCTCTTGATTCCCACCACGACCTTGTGCCCGGCCTCCCACTCGCGGACAAAATCCAGCATCAGTTCCGGCGGGTCCTGCAGGTCCGCCACCAGCGAGATGACCGCGTCACCCTGCGCCTGCAGCAACGCGTGATACGGCGAGCGGATGTGGCCGAAGTTCCGGGCGTTCACGATGACCTTGACCCGGCGGTCCTCCGCCGCGAATTGCCGGAGCAGCGGCAGGGTCCGGTCCGTGGAGCAGTTGTCGATGAAGATGTGCTCGTAGTGGTAGGCGGGCAATCCGGCCATCAACTCGCGGACGCGGCCGATCAGCTCGGCGAGATTGCCTTCCTCGTTGTAGCAGGGAGTGACGATGCTGAGGGTTTTCATGGCCCGGTGCTTGGATTGAAGAAGGGGTAACGCGGGGACCGGGTCACGCTTGAATCTGCTGCGACTTGGGATGGAGCGGAACTTGGAGATTCTCCGCCAGCGTGGCCCGCGGCAGGAACGGAGACAAGTCCTCCAACGGTGGGGAGACGAGCGTGCCGTCGGGCAGCACGGCCACGCCGAGCTTCGGGTGGAAAAATTGCTCCGGGTGCATGAAGACTTCGCAGATCGCCGGGCCGGGGCACGCCTGCAGGCGGGGGATCTCGCGGTCAAAATCCTCCCACGTGCGAATTTGGAACGCCGGCAGACCGAAGGCGTGTGCGAGCTTGGTGAAATCCGGACAGGAAACGCCGGAGGAGCGGTCGGTGCCGGCGTAGCGGCCCTGCAGCACGGCTTTCTGCGTGTGCTTGATCATGAGGTAGCCGTCATTGTTGAAGATGATTATTTTGATCGGCAACTGATGGTGCGCGACCGTCTGCAGCTCCTGCAGGTTCATCATCATGCCACCGTCGCAATTGAGGCAGAGCACCTCGCCCCGGTCGCGCGCAAAGGAGGCCCCTATCGCGCCCGGCAAACCGAAGCCCATTTCACCCAAGCCCTGCGAGGTGATGAGGCGCTGCGGCGGTGTGATCGGCAAAGACTGATGGCCGCTGAGCAACGCGGTGCCCATGTCGGTCACGACAATCTGGTCGGCTTTGAGATGCGCCGCCAGCCGGTCCATGAAGCGATAGGAATTGATGAAGCCGCCCTTGTCCTCGTGTTCGGGGCCGATCCATGGGAAGCGTGCCCGCACGGCGTCGCACCACGCCAGCCAGTCGGCGCAGGCCGGCGAGGCCGCGGGTCCGGCCTGCCGCCGCAACTCGCGGATGAACTCACCGGCGTCGGCGTGCACGGAATGGTTAAAACGCTGCGGATATTTTTTCAGCTCGGTCGGATCGATGTCGACCACGGTGATGTCGCCGGCACCCCGGGCCAACTCGGCAATGTCGTAGCCGACCTGCGGTATGGCCAGCCGCGTGCCGATGGTTACGAGGCAATCGCAGCTTTGCAGGATGAAATTGGCGGCGCGCTGCCCATAGACTCCCGCGCTGCCCATGACCAACGGATGGCCCGCCGGCAACAGGTCGATGGCGGACCAACTCAACAGGACGGGCAGGCCCAGCGATTCGACGAATGCCGCCGCTTCGCCCGCGGCACCCGCCATGCGAAGGCCGACGCCAAGCCAGAGCAACGGACGCTTCGCGCCGCGCAGCCGCGCCAACGTCGCCGCCACCTCCGCGGCAAGCGCCTCGCCTTGCAGCGGGGCCGACTCCGCACTGACCGGCTCGGGCGTGTAGTGCCGCAACGCCGTCTCTTCCACCATCGACGTCTGCACGCTCAACGGGAAATCCACCCAGCAGGGTCCCGGCCGGCCGGTCGTGGCGATGTGCCAGGCTTTTTCCAGTTCGAAAAGGACATCCTCCGGCACCATGACGCGCGCCGCATATTTGGTCATCTTGCTCACGGCGTGCGGGCTGTTGTAGCCCTGGATCCCATACATCCGGCGGTCGTGGTCGGGAGTGATGTAGCGGCTGTTTTCCTGCCCGGAAATCACGAAACAGGGAATGGAATCCGCCCAAGCCGAAAGCACTCCGGTGATCGCGTTGCTCGAGCCTGCTCCGGCGGTGACCAGCGCAAACGTCGGGATGCCGGTGACCTTCCAATAAGTCTGCACCGCCATCGTGCTCGCCTGTTCGTGATGATTGCAGATCAGTTCGATCTTTGAGTGGTAGAAGATCGAGTCAAAGATGTGGGCATTGGCCGAGCCGATGATGCCAAAGGCGTGGGTGACGCCTTTCCCCTCGAAAAACTTCGCGATCAGGTCGCTGACTTTGTGTTTCATTACGTCGGGAAACTGGCGGTTGGCGCAGGAACGGGGCCGGCTTGCATGAGCCGATGCCACTCGATGGTCCTCTGCAAGGCTGCTTCCAGGGAAACCGTCTGGCTGACGCCAAGTTCTTCCTGGATTTTGGCCGTGGCGGGCACGAGCCGGTTCCGGTCATGCCCCGCCTGCCCCACTCGCGTGCGAATCTCTGGCACGGGTGAGAAAAAGCGCGTAATGGTCCGGGCGAGCGACAGGAGATCCACCGGTTCGGCACTGCCGACGTTGTAGGTTTCCCGCGCGCGGCCGCGGGCCAGTGCGGCGAGCACCCAGAAGGCATAGTCGCTCGCATACATGAGGGAACGCACCGTCACGCCGTCGCCCATGATGCGGATGGGTCCGCCATTGAAGCTGTCGCGGATGAAATCCGTCACCGCCCACGGCAACTGCAGCGACTGATAGGGGCCGACGAAAGCAAACGGCCGGAGCGTGACGACCGGCAGTTTGGTCTCGCTGATCGCGCACTGGCCCAAGACCTCGGCAAAGCGCTTCGACTCGGCGTAGGCCGTGTTGACCTCGTTGCTCCGCAGCGGTCCGGCGAAATGTTCGTCGATTTGCGGCAACTCCCAAGGTTGCGCGCCGTAGACGAGGCCGGAACTGAGCAGCACGAATTTCTGCACATCCTCCAGCAGATTGGCGGCGCGCAGGATTCGCAGGGTGCCGAGGCCGTTGGTTTCCGCGACCGCGCTGGGCTGGGAAGCGAACAGGCGCCGGTCAGTCAGCGCGGCGGCGTGGATGATGTAGCGGACATCACCGGGCAATTCGGTGAGATAGCGAATATCTCCGTCCTGCCACTGCGCCCAAGGTTGCTGACCGATGTGCGGCCAGCGCACCGCAAAGCTCCGGGCGTTGCGGCTGAACACCGTGATCTGCAGGTTAAAATCGTGGTGCTCGTTCAGGACCTTGGTCAATTCGAGCAGCCACGTGCCCAAGATCCCGGTGCCGCCCGAGAGGAATATATGCTGCCCCCGGAGGACGGCCAGACTGTCGGTGCGCCCGGTCAGGACGGCTTCCGCATCCGCGTGAACAAGGGCGATCGCGCGCTTCATTCTTTGGGTGCGGGGTTGGAGCGGCGGGCCAGTTCGGAGGCGACTTCGAGAATCAAGTCTTCCTGGCCACCGACCACTTTGCGGCGGCCCAGTTCAAAAAAAACGTCCCGCGGATCGACTCCGAACTGCTCGGCGGCGCGTTGCACCGGTTTGGAAAAACCTGAGAATACGCCGGCCAAGCCGCTCACGATGGTAATGCCAGTGGAGTTGGGCAGGGAGCCCGCGAAAAGTTTGCCCGCGAGCTCAGCCGCGTCCAGAGCCCGATAAAGGTCGATGGCGGTCACATAGCCCTGTTGCTTGAGCACACCGGCAAGGAGTTCGATCGGCGCATTGCCGGCCCCGGCCCCGAAGCCTTTGGCGGTGCCGTCGACAATCCGCGCGCCCGCCTCCAGTGCCGCAAGGGAATTGGCAATGCTCAGCCCGAGGTTGTTGTGCGCATGAAATCCCACCGGCACTTCGAGCGCACCCGCCAGCAGGCCGACCTTGGCCGTCACGTCTGCGGGAAAATACGCGCCGGCGGAATCCATCAGCACAATGCCCTGCGCCCCGTAGGACTGCATCTTCTGCGCCTCCTGCAAGAGCACTTCCTTGGAAACCATGTGGCTCATCATGAGCACGCCCCAGACGTGGCGCCCGGCGGAACGCACATGGCTGATGTGGCGCTGCGTGATATCGGCCTCGGTGCAATGGCTGCCCACGCGGAACAAATCGACTCCGGCGGCGAGCGCGCCGGCGATTTCGCGGTGGATGGTGGCGACCCCGGGCATCACATGCACGCTGAGGCGCGTGCGGTGCAGTTGCTCGCGCGCGACGCGCAGCATCTCCGCCTCCGCGACCAGACTCTCCCCGACTTGCAAGGAAGAGGCGCCGAGCCCGTTGCCATGCCCGACCTCCAGAAAATCAAAGCCAGCGGCTTCCGCCGCCGCCGCGTAGGCGCGGATCTGCTCCGCCGTGATCTGGTGGCTGTAAGCGTGCGAACCGTCGCGCAAGGTCGCGTCGCAAACGATGATCGAGGGTTTGACAGTGGTCATGGAGGAGGGATCAAGGCTGGCGGCGGCGGGCCACCGCTTCCGCAAAGGCTATAGCGGCGCAATTGATGATATCAAGGTTGCCGGCGTAACGGGGCAGATAATCGCCCAGCCCATCCACCCGCACCATGGAGATCAGCCGGCCGTGCTCGACCATGGGCTCCAAAATAAGCTGGTAGCCGGGAACGTATTGCCGGATCACCGCGACGATGGCCGCCACGCGCTCGCGGGTGCGTGGCAAATCCGGCGCGGCGATCTTGGCCATGATAGTCGTCTGCATATGCACGCAAGGCTGCGCAGGATTCAGGTTGAGGATGGCCTTCGTGCGAGGGCAACCGGTGAACAATTGGAGGCCGCGCTCGGTGGTTTGCAGGTATTCATCGAGATTGATCCGCGTGGCCGGGCCGGCGCTGCGCGAGGCGATGCTCGAAATCGTCTCGATATAGGAAATGCCCGGATTGGCCTCGGCGATGACTTGGGCGAGCGGGATCGCGGCCTGGCCGCCGCAGGTAACCATGTTCACGTTGGGCTCATCCAGACAGGCGGCCAGATTCACGGCCGGCACGCACAGGCGCCCGACATTGGCCGGCGTCAGGTCCACGGCCACGAGTCCCGCCTGCCGCAATAACGGCGCGTGCCGGGCGTGGTCCTCGGCGCTGGTGGCATCGAAGACCAGCGCCAGCTCGTCCTTGAGATCGAGGACGCTCTGCAGGCCGCGCGCCGACACCGGGACGTTGAGCAGACTGCCCTTCGTCATGCCGGGCGAAGCCAGATTCCGGCCGGCAAAAAGCCGGCAGCTCAGCACCTCCGAGCGCACCACCTTCAGCAGGAGATCGGTGCCGATGTTGCCCGTCCCCAGAATCGCGACGTTGAGTTTCTTAAGAGACATGGAGAAGCGCGGACATGTTCAGCCGTTGGCGGTGCCGTGCCACGCGGCGGTTTTCTGGATGGCCTCGTCGAGCGAAACGCGCACGCGCAGCCCGAGCTCAGTTTCGGCGCGGCGAATCGCCGGAACATAACGCGACCCCGGGCGACCGGGCGCAGCGATTTGCCGGATTATCACCGGACAATTTTTCTGCAACGCCCGGTTCACCGCGTCCGCGAGTTCCGCGATGCTCAGCGCTTCGTCCGAGCCGACGTTATAGGCGCGCCCCGTTGGCCCCCGAAAGAAAATTGTCCACAGCCAAATCGCGAGGTCGGCGGCATAGAGATAACTGCGGATGGGCGTGCCGTCTCCGCGCACCTCAATCGGATCGCCGCGCAGGGCATCGCCGATGAAATTGCCTAGAGCGTAGTGGCCATCGAGCGGCTGGAGCGGACCGACAAAAACAAAGCCACGGGCGATTTTGAGCGCCAAGCCGAGGCGACGCGCGTGCGCCAGGCAGAGTTGCTCCGCGACACATTTCCCCTCGCCCCAAGCCGAGCCGGGTGCCTGCGGGTCGGGCACCCCGGAGCTGTCTTCGGAGACGGGCGGGCACTCAGGCGGCTGCGGTCCATAGACCGCACCGGAGCTGACCAGCAGGAAATTTTTGACGCCGGCCTGCTCTGCAAAATCCAAAATCCTGGTCGTGCCGGCCTTCACGAATGCAATCACCTCGCCGCGACTCGCCTCCTTATTTTTAGTCCACACGTCCGTGTCCGCCGCCGCGTGGATGAGGCCATCAAAGTGTCCGGCCGGAAACGCGAAGGTGCGCAGATCGCCAAGATGAAGCCTGACGTCGGCGCGGGCGGCCAGATGGGGAGCCTTGTGGGCAAAGGCCGCCGGATCGCGCGTCAGCACCACGGCGCGCATCCCCAGCGCCAGCGCGTCATTCGCGTGGGTGAAACTTTCCAGCAGCCATTGTCCGAAAAAACCCGTGCCCCCGGTGACGAAAAATGTCTGGCCGCGCGCCTCCGTCCAAAGCTCGCGGGTATGGGCGAGCACATGGTCGAGATCTTCGGCAGGCAATGGTTTTGCAGCGGCGGACATCGGCAATTATTTCGAGCGAACAAAGGCGCGGATCGTCGCAATCTCATAGTCAAGCATCGTCGGCGTGAGACCGGGAAAGGTGCCGAGAAACAGCGCCCGCTGCATGAGTTCGTCGGCCCCGGGCATCGCCCCCACCACGCGGAACGCTTGCGGCCGATCCTTCTGGAGTTGGACGAACGCGGGCTGACGGAGCAAATTCCCGCCAAACAGTGCGCGATTGCCAATTTTCTTTGATTCCAAATGCCGCGCGAGCTGCGTCTGTGAAAAAGGCGCGGAAGGGCGCACGCGCAGCATGAACCCAAACCAGCTTGGGTCGCAGTGCGCGCCGCTGGCGTCCCAACTGAAGCCGGCAGTGGTCCAATCACTCGCATGAGTGGGCAATGAAAATTCAAAATAATCCCCCAAGTCGGCGAGCCCGGCCCGGAGCGTTTCCCAGTTGCGTTTCCGCGCTGCAATGAAGGCCGGGAGCTTTTTCAACTGCTGCCGGCCGATGGCGGCCTGCGGATCCAGCGGCTTCAAATTATAGCCGAGGTGGCTGTAAATGTATTTGTGGTCATAGCCCTTCGGCAGTTCCCCTATCTGCCACTCAAAACGCTTGCCGCAGGTGTTGTCCACGCCGCTCGCGCACCAGCAGTCGCGGCCCCAGTCGCGGAAACTTTCGGCGGCCGTCTTGAGAGGCGGACGGTGGACAATGTTGACGGCCCCACCCTCGCCCATCGTCAGGTGGTGCGGCGGATAAAATGACTGTGTCGAGAGATCCCCCCACGTGCCGGTGTAGCGGGTAATGTGCGTGCCGTCGGCCGGGAGGTCCGGGGAGTTTTCCGTGAAACCCAGCGCACGCGCGCGCGCCACCGGCAGCGAGTAAGTGCAGCCGAGAGCGTCGCAGTTGTCCTCGATCAACCACAGGTCGTGTCGCCGGCAAAATTCGAGCACGGCCCCAAGATCGAACGGGTTGCCCAGCGTATGCGCCATCATCACCGCCTTGGTCTTGCCCGCAGTAAAGGCAGTCTCGAGTTGCTCCACGCGCGCGTTGCCGGTGACGGGATCGTTGTCGATGAATACCGGCACGGCCCCGCATTGGATGATCGGCGCCACCGTCGTGGGAAACCCGGCGGCCACGGTGATGACTTCGTCGCCCGGCTGGACGCGCTTGGGTGTCGGCAATTTGTGCGTCGTCAGTGTCGAGAGCGCGACGAGATTCGCGGACGAGCCGGAATTGACGAGGAGCGAATGCTTCACACCCAAAAAGGCCGCGAGTTCCGCCTCGAACGCCGCGCCCTCGGGGCCGAGCGTCAGCCAGAAATCGAGCGTGGCGCCCACGGCCGCCTCGACCTCGTCCTCAGTGAACACCCGCGCCGCATAGGGCACGCTGGTCCGGCCCGGTTCAAAGACGACCGCTTCGTCAGTGCCGGGGCGATTCGCCCGGTGCATCAGCGCCGAGTATTCCCGGGTCAGGCGGAGGATTTCGGCTTTGAGTGCGGCGGGAGTCGGCATGGAGATCAGTTCGCCCACGGTGCCCGCAAGGCGACGGCCCGCGCGCAGTAGGATTCGATTTGCCGGCAGGTGAAGCCGTGCGCGGAGCCCGCGCCGGGCACAGCGGAGTGGGCGCGATACCACGTCATGGTTTCCCGGACCGCTTCCGGAAACGACCATACCGGGGACCAGTCGAGCAGAGCCTTGGCTTTCGCCGTGTTCAATTGCAGCAGCCGGGCTTCATGCACCGCCTGCGGGTCGGACTGATCCACCCACGAACCCGACCAGGTCCGGAACACTTCGGCCACCAATTCCGCCACCGTGCGATTGGCCTCGGGCCCCGGGCCGAAATTGAACGCGGTGGCGATTTGCGCCGCGAGTCCCGGCCGCAAATCCGGTTGGGCCAGCACGACCGCGAGCCAAAGATATCCGCTCAGCGGTTCCAGCACATGCTGCCAAGGCCGCGTCGCCGCCGGATGACGGAGGCCGATGGGCTCGCCACGCTGCAAGGCACGGACGCAATCCGGCACAATCCGGTCCACCGCCCAATCGCCGCCGCCAATGACATTCCCGGCCCGCGCACTGGCAATTCGCACCGGATGCGGTTGGAAAAAGGAGCGCCGCCACGACGCGATGGCGATCTCGCAAGCCGCCTTGCTCGAACTGTAGGGATCATGTCCGCCCAGCGAATCCTCCTCCCCGTAACTGTGCTCGCGTTCGCGATTCTCGTAGCACTTGTCGGTAGTGACCAAAACCGCGGCACACGGACGGTCGAGGACGCGCAACGCTTCCAACACATGAATGGTGCCCATGACATTGGTCGCGTAGGTCTCGACCGGTTGCTCATAGGAAAGACGGACCAGCGGCTGTGCCGCCAGATGAAAGACAAAATCTGGATTGGTCGCCAGCAACGAGCGGCGCACGGCTCCGGCGTCGCGCAGATCGGCCTCGTCCCAGACTATCCGCGCACCCAAACCGGTTTGCGCGAAAACCGACGGCGCCGTCGCGGGCGCAAGCGCGAAGCCATGGACCTTGGCGCCCAGCGTGAGCAGCCACTCGGCCAGCCAAGTGCCCTTGAATCCGGTGACCCCGGACAACCAGACTGTTTTCCCTTTGAACGCGTGGCCGAACATGGTCACCAAATCTTCCACGGAGCCTGCCCCGTTGCCCAGAGATTGTTGAGATGGTGCGCTTCCTGATAAGTGTCCATCGGCTGCCAGAACCCCTCGTGCTTGTAGGCGTGGAGCTGGCCATCCTTCACAAGTTGGTCCATCGGCTGGCGCTCCATCATCATCAGCGGGTCGGCCGGCAGGTAGTC